>JADHMQ010000007.1 GCA_016779935.1 Flavobacteriales bacterium | reverse complement strand
AATACGTCCTCCTTTAGGCGCTACTTGTGCCAGTAAAACCCCATTACTTCGAATAGTAGGGGTGATAACACTTTCAGCATTGTATGCAATAAGAGAACGCACATGCGGCTTAAAAACGCCCGTTTCTTTGAAGTCGTTGGTAGCTCTTACAGCACTTATCTCAGTAATTCCAAGTGTAGTATTAGTAGAAATAAACCCTGGGTAGACATGATGGTCGTAAATATGAATGATGGTATCAAAAGCCTGTGGATTAATGCGAATGATTTTGGCATCCGCAACCATTTCCAATTTTCCGTCTTTCATTGATATGGCTGATACGTCAATGCTTTCTCCATTTCCTATATGTGCTTTTCCGCCTAAAAATAGAATATGTTGTGCAAATGTTAAAAATGGTAATACTGTAAGAAGTGTGATGAGTGTTCTCATTTTAAAAGTTTTTTTAGTGTGCATGGTCATGATTATGGTTTTCATCTAAGGTGTCACAATAGTAAAGTATATGGTGCTCTTTCTTAACTTTCTGTGTAGGTTTACCAGCGGCTTTATCACTGAGCATGCTTTGGATAAGTCTAGCACGTTCTGCATTATTACGTTTTCTCAGAGCTTCATCTTTCTCAACATCAAAGTAACAACGTCCGTCCACATAAGTTTGTTGTACTTTGGCATAAACTGAAAGGGGATTGTCTGTCCACAATACAATATCGGCATCTTTTCCTGATTTAATACTACCCACTCTATCGTCAAGATGTAAAAGTTTTGCAGGGTTAAGAGTGACCATCTTCCAAGCTTCTTCTTCACTTACCGACCCGTATTTTACAGCTTTTGCAGCTTCTTGGTTAAGTCGCCTTGCCATTTCGGCATCATCAGAATTAATAGCTGTAACGACCCCCATATCAGCAAGAATAGATGCGTTGTAAGGAATGGCGTCATTAACTTCAAATTTATACGCCCACCAGTCTGAGAAAGTGGAAGCGCCAGCACCATGGGATTTCATTTTGTCAGCCACTTTATAACCTTCCAAAATATGAGTAAAAGTATTAAGTGTGAAGCCCATAGAGTCAGCTACGTGCATTAGCATATTTATTTCTGATTGTACGTATGAGTGACAGGTGATAAATCGTTCTTTGTTGAGAATTTCAACTAGCGTATTCATTTCTAAATCTTCTCTTGGAGCTTGGGTTTTTCGCTTTTCAGATAGGGATAGACTATTGTATTTTTCCCATTCTTCTTCGTAGGCTCTCGCCCTCAAAAAGTGATCGTAAAAGACTTGCTCAACACCCATTCGTGTTTGAGGGAAACGGATACGTTCATAATCGCCCCAATTCGATTGTTTAACATTTTCTCCTAATGCGAATTTGATAAAGCCATCAGCTCCTTCAAATTTCATTTCTTCTGGAGAACTTCCCCAACGGAATTTGATAATAGCTGATTGCCCCCCAATTGGGTTTGCTGAACCATGTAAAAGTTGAGCGGTAGTGACACCTCCTGAAAGTTGACGGTAAATATTAATATCGTCTGAGTTGATAACGTTTGCAATACTGACTTCTGCACTGCTGGCCTGTGTGCCTTCATTTACCCCTCTACTGATGGCAATATGCGAGTGTTCGTCTATAATTCCAGAGGTGAGGTGAAGTCCTTTGGCATCAATTTCTTGAAACTCTTCATTTTTGAAAAGCTCTTCAGCAACAATGTCTATTCCTACTTTTAGAATTTTGCCTTTTGAAATAGCCACATCAGTTTCTTGAACAATACCTACAGCTTCATTTGTCCATACGGTAGCATTTCTAAAGATAATATTGTCTTGACTAGGCTTGTCTTTCCAACCATATGCCATATTCGGGAACCAAACTTCTGCATCCTTAGTCATCTTATCCTCTTCTTCCTTTTTCTCTTCCTCGTCTTTTTCAAATGCTTCAATTAATTGAGCTGACCATTGTCGACTATCGCCATTGGGGAGTATAATATCTCCTTTGAGGATGTCATTTGAAAATAAACTATTTACTCTATAAACTCCATCTTCTAATTCGTATTGTAAACTTAGGTGAGGTCCTTCTTGTTCTAATTTAGTTTTAAATTCAAGGGTGTCTCGTTTTAGTTGTCCTTTTATTTTATCTGCAGAACCACTGATGATAATTGTATCCTTTTCATTAGTTAGAAAAGTGCCTCTCAAATCAATAGTTTGTTCTTTTTTAATGGTGTATTCTTTCCCTTGAATCCAGTTGCTCTGAATATCTCCAGACTCAAAAATTGGGCCAGAACATACCAAGAAGTTTGCCATTTTCCCTGCTTCTAGGGCTCCTAATTGACCACCCATTTCTAATAGTTCTGCAGGATTAGTCGTTAAAGCTGATAAGGCATCTTCTTCAGATAAACCATTATCAATTGCATCTTTCACTTTAGATACAAAATCACTACGCTTTTCTAAATCATTTGAGGTAAAGGCTGTAAAAATTCCTTTTTCAAACAATCGTGCTGGATTGGATGGGGCTAGCTCCCAATGTTTCATTTTTTTGAGTGATACCATTTGAGCAGCTTGTGGATTACTTACATCATACGCCTCTGGAAAGTTCAACGGGATTACCATTGAAAAGTTGGTTTCTGACAGTTCGTCAAGACGTTGGTATTCGTCACCATTTCCTACTATTATGTAGTCAATTTCAAATTCTTCTGCAATTTTGTGTACTCTAAAAATGTCGAGCTTATCTCTTACTTCAAAAAATTGTGGAACGTCTTGTAATTCATTCCATGCCTCTAATGAGCGGTTATATTCTTTAGTATTTCCTTGGTCATACCATTCGGCATCCAAATAGCTTTGTTGAATTAGTGCTAAAGTGCCCATCAAAGAACTGGGGTATTTTTGTCGAGAATTTCCTTTGTTTAGAGAGTAGTGTGCACTGGCTTTGCCTTTTAAAATGCTTAGATTTTCACTTTCGTCTGCCAAGCTTACAACAAGCCCACTACCTCTTGCTATTCCGTTGTTTTGATGACTAAGTACGACACCAAAACCAGATGAACGATAGCTTTCAGCTTCATCATTATCATTACTAAAAATACTGCTTGCATTTACTTCAGGATGAATGGCTTCATTCCATCCAGCACCACTTTTGGTTTTACTTTCGTATTGTGGTGAGGGCTTCCAACTAACCTTCTTGGGTTTTTCAATTCCATATGAAGAATTCAAATCAATGAAAGAAGAGTAAATATATTTACCAGTCATGTCATGAACAATTGCACCCTGTGGAATGGAAGTGTCTGAACTGGCGCTAAGGATTTCATCACCTTTTATAATAAGTGTTCCATTTTCTATGGTTTCTTGTGGTGAAATGACTAGAGTGGCATTGGTAAAAACATGTGTAGCGTCAAAAGAATTGGCTACGCCATTAATTGGAAAAGTATGTTGAGCAAAGGCATTTATACTTAAAAATACCGATGAAAGAATAAAAAAACAGGTTTTCATTGTTAGTGTCAAATTTAGAGAGTTAAATTACAAAATACTGACGGATTTAATTCCTTACATTTGCATAAAATAAATTTACTATGTATACTGGATTATTGCACTTGCACTCATTTTTACCATATGTGATCTTTTTTATGATGTTTTTAGTCTTATTGAATTCTTTGAGAGGTTGGATAACGGCTACTTCTTTTGATAAACATTCAAACAGATTTGTGTTAGTTTCTATGATTATAATTCACTTGCAATGGACGGTTGGAGCAGTCTTATACTTTGTGAGTCCAAACGTCAAGAGCATGGGCGAAGCAATGGGAGATTCTCTTTCACGTTTATACGCTTTAGAGCATCCATTGTTGATGACTGTTGCTTTAGTATTAGTGACAATCGCTCGATCTAAATCTAAGAAGTCAGATGAGTCAAAACACCATAGAACGAATTTTATATTTTTCGCTGTGGCATTAGTTTGCATTCTACTTTGCTTACCTCCAAGTTGGTTATAAATGAGTAAAAAATTAACTCACGAATTTATAGAAGAAAAAGCGGTTTTGGTGGGCTTAATCACCAACGAACAAAGTGCAGAGCAAGCTAAAGAATATTTAGAAGAACTGGATTTCTTAGCCCATACTGCTGGTGCTGTAGCAGTCAAACATTTTACCCAAAAATTACCTTTAGCAAATCCAAAAACCTTTATAGGGAAAGGAAAACTCTTAGAAGTAAAAGACTTTATGAAGGAACATGAGATTTCGCTAGTTATTTTTGATGATGAACTCGGTCCTTCTCAATTGAGAAACTTGGAAAAAGAGTTGGAATGTAAAATCATGGACAGGAGTAACCTTATTCTTGATATTTTTGCTTCTAGGGCTCGAACGGCACACTCTCGCACTCAAGTGGAGTTAGCACAGTACCAATACCTCTTGCCTCGATTAACACGTATGTGGACACACCTTGAAAGACAAAAAGGAGGCATCGGTATGCGTGGACCTGGTGAAACACAGATTGAGACCGATAGGCGAATTATACAACAAAAAATAGCTTTACTCAAAACTAAATTAGTCCAAATAGATAAGCAAAAAGCTATTCAACGTGGTAATAGAGGTGCATTAGTAAGGGTAGCTCTTGTGGGTTATACAAATGTAGGGAAATCGACCATTATGAATCGCTTATCCAAATCGGATGTATTTGCTGAAAACAAACTTTTTGCAACCCTTGATACAACCGTTCGCAAAGTAGTTATTGGTAATTTGCCTTTTTTATTATCTGATACTGTTGGTTTCATCAGAAAGCTTCCGCATCAATTAGTTGAGAGTTTTAAGTCTACACTTGACGAAGTTCGTGAAGCCGATATTTTGTTGCACGTAGTTGATATTTCTCACCCTAATTTTGAAGAGCAAATAGATATAGTAAGCAAAACTCTTGACGAAATCAATGCCGCAGAAAAGCCAACAGTAATGGTGTTCAATAAGGTTGATGCTTTTACGTATGAAAAAAAGGATGATGATGATTTAACGCCTTCTACAAAAGCTAACATTTCACTTGAAGAATGGAAAAAAACTTGGATGGCAAAATCAGGAGAGAGTGTATTTATTTCTGCTTTACAGAAAGACAACTTTGACGCATTTAGAGATTTACTTTACGAAATGGCTAAAGAGATTCACGCTAAGCGATTTCCTTACAATAGCTTTTTGTACTAACCTTTCAATTTTTTCGGAAGTTTTTCCCATACTAATTCATAGGAGTGGTTAATCCATTCACATACTTGACTAAAAGGAAGCTGTTCAATTATTAGGGTGTTCCAATGTTTTTTATTTGAGTGATAACCAGGAATTACTTGCCAAAATTCTTCTCTTAATTCTATTGCTTTTTTGGGATCACATTTGAGATTTATTCGTAATGGGTCTTTTTCTAAAGAAAATAGGGCGAACATTTTATTGTGAACTTTGAAAACTAAAGTGTTTTCGTCAAATGGAAAAATTTTATTAGCAAATGGTTTGGATAAGCAATGCTCTCTGAGTTCTTCAATCATATTATTGAATACAAAGTTGGACGGCTTGGACTAGCATCATTATCAAAAGGAGCAAAGCTGAGGTTAAGCAAGTATTTACCGTCATTTACTTCAGACGGGACGAAAATGAATTCTGTAATACTACAATCAAATCGAGTATTTTTTGGAAAGTCCCAAAACGCATGATGAGCTGCTAAAACTCCGCCATCTTCTTCCTTGTCAACAGACGGAAGATCAATGAGCAAATGTTTTATACCTTTTTCTCTTAAATATCTAGCGCCATCTTCTTGCAGAAATGGGGGGTTAGAATTAGAATATTGTTTATTAAGTTTAGTAGTCGAATTTGGCAACGTTCTGATGATTACTGCTTCACAATCCTCATGAAGTTTTTCTTCAATAGCCTCTTTTGTAATAATACTATCGCCTTCAAATTCTGTTGGCTCTATACTTATTAATTGGGATAGAAAAAAGAACGTTTTAACACTATCGTTAACAGACTCCTTGTCTTTTGAAATATGCCCTACACATTCGGTGTGTGTGCCATGTCCGTGAGGGTTAAAATAAATATTAAAAAAGTTAACAGAACCGCCTCTTTTTACTTCACCTACCCATTCTCCCATCTTCACCGCTTCCATTTTTACTGGAGGAACATACCAAGCGGTTGGGTTGTGAGTTCCATTTTTAAGAGGTATTGAAATATCAATGGGTTTAGATAAGTCAACTTTGAATTCTTTTTTTCTATGTGTGATGTGAGCAATCATGCTCTAAAAGTATTTAATTTCTTTTAAAAGAGCTCGAATTTTGCATCAATTATACTTTTTCAATTTTTTTAATCTGCATTTTTTTTGCTAAAATAGCATTAAAATGTATAAAAATCACTAAAAATTGATAAAAAACGTCTAAAAAGGGTGTTTTTGTTTAAAAAAATGAAAAATAATTTTTTGATTGAATTTGGATTTTAATTTTTGTAAGAAAACTAGTAAAATGTTAAAAAAACCACTAAAAATGGTCAAAAAATGGATAAAAACGATTAAAAATGGACTATTTTTTATTTTGAATCAATTATTCTACGTAGAATAAGTCTGATGAAAGCCAATCGGCTATTAATTTGCCTTTTTTTGATAAATTGTAAGTATCCTCAATTTTAATGATTTCGCCAGAAAAAAGCCATTTTTTTGTTGAAAAGTGAAAAAAATCGACTAAAAATGGAGAAAAACGAGATTTTATATAATTAATGTTTGCGCCGTTTTTTGTCCTTAAGGCAGTGAGCATATACTCATTGTAGCGTTGAACTTCTGATAACTCTTCAAGTTCTAATGGCAATTCTTTCTTTTCTAGACTTTTAATGTACTTAATGTTGTTTGATATATTCCACATTCTGCGTTTTCCATCAAAAGAATGTGCTGATGGTCCGAGTCCAAGATAAATATCATCTGTCCAATAGCTACCATTGTGTTTAGCTTCAAAGCCCTCTTTGGCAAAGTTTGATATTTCATACTGCTCTAGTCCATTTTTAGGAATAAAGTCCATTAGCATTTCAAACTGTGTTTTACTTTTAAGCTCATCCAAAGGTGCCTGTTTCCCAGTTTTAATTGCATGAAAAAGTGGTGTTTTCTCTTCAACTGTAAGTCCATAAGCTGATAGATGAGGAACATTAAAATCAATGACGTTTTGCATATTTTCCACCCACATATCATTATTTAGGGTTGGAGTTCCATAAATTAAATCTATTGTAATGTTATCCCAACCAGCATCTTGCACACTTTTTATACTTGTCTTGGCTTGCTCAACATTGTGAGCTCTGTTCATATATTCTAAATCTTCTTGATGAAAGGATTGCACTCCTATACTGAATCGATTAATAGGTGTTTTTGATAGGGCTTTTATTTTTTCTAAAGTCAAATCATCTGGATTTGCCTCAATTGTAATTTCACTTACTTCTGAGAGGTCAAATTGATTGTTGAGGTGTTCAAATAATCTATTAAGTTCATCAGATGAAAGTAGACTAGGAGTTCCCCCTCCAAAATAAATAGTCCGTATCTTTGTACCCTCCAAAAAAGGAGTTCTTATTTTCATTTCTGATACTAGAGCATCTAAAAGGTCGTTCTTGTTATTCAAAGAAGTAGAAAAATGAAAATCGCAATAGTGACATTGCTGCTTACAAAACGGAATATGAATATAAATACCACTCACCCCACAAAAGTAATTAAGAAATTTGGCAATAGTGCTACTAAATCATTTTCTCTAATACTGTATTTTTGCATTGCATTACCGTTATTAATTTCATGTCAAACTAACTCAACAAAACCAATGAAACACAACTATTTTGATAATTTAAGCCCTGAAGAAAGAAGAGTCATCGTAGACAAAGGAACGGAAGCGCCATTTACTGGTGAATACGATAATTTTTATGAAGCAGGTATATTTGTTTGCCGTGCTTGTGGTAATCATTTGTACGACTCTTCGTCTAAGTTTGACGCGGGTTGTGGCTGGCCTGCTTTTGATAAGGTCAAGGAAGGTGCAATAAATAAATATTCTGATTTTCATTTGGGATATGAACGTACAGAAATCACTTGTGCAAAATGTGACGGTCATCTTGGTCATGTATTTGTTGGAGAGAAACTTACACCTGAAAACACACGTCATTGTGTCAATAGTATTAGCATCCGGTTCATAGCTCATGACTCTCTTAAAAAGGCCACTTTTGCAGCAGGTTGTTTTTGGGGTGTAGAAGAATTGTATAGACCACTCAAGGGGGTTTATTCAACTGATGTTGGTTATATTGGTGGTAATACTAAAAATCCTACTTATAAAGAAGTGTGCTATGAAAACACTAATCACGCTGAAGCGGTAGAAGTGCTTTATGACCCCAAACAAGTATCTTTTGAGGAGTTAATTAATATTTTCTGGGAAAACCATAATCCAACAACTTTAAACAAGCAGGGGCCTGATGTTGGAACTCAATACCGATCTGCTGTATTTTATCATGATGATGAGCAGAAAGAAATTGCAATTAATACAATGAAAGCGTTAGATGATTCAGAAAAATTTAAAAACCCTATTGTGACTCAAATTGTTCCTTCCGAAACGTTTTACAGAGCTGAAGAATACCATCAAGAGTACCTTTTCAAGCGAGGTAAAGGGAGTTGTAGTAATTAATTTCTGTGAATAGAAATACAAAATACTGTGCCTTCTGGGCTAGATGATTTTACAAATAGCTTACCTAGGTGATATTCTTCGATTATTCGTTTAGAGAGAGATAAGCCCAAACCCCATCCTCTTTTTTTAGTGGTAAAGCCCGGCTCGAAAATTCGTTTGAAATTATTTTTTGAAAGCCCTTTACCATTATCTTTAATTTCAACAGTTAAAAAGTCTGATTTTGATTGGATGGTGATAGTGATTTTACCTTTTCCATTCATGGCATCAGCTGCATTTTTGCAAATATTTTCTATTACCCATTCAAACAAGGTAGCATTAATAGGCGCATTGGCATCATTACATTGATTATCTAATGTAATATTGACATTTGTTGAGAGTCTATTTTGCAAATAGCTTACTGACTTTGATAAAATATTGTAAATGTTTTGGTTTTCTAGATTCGGTTTTGAACCAACTTTCGAGAAGCGTTCTGTAATAGTTTCTAATCGAATAACATCCTTATTGATTTCGGCACTTATTTCGGACATGCCCTCTTTGTTTTTTAATATTTCAACCCAAGCCATAAGCGAAGAAAGAGGAGTGCCAATCTGGTGAGCAGTTTCTTTTGCCATACCTGCCCAGACTAAGTTTTGTTCTGATTTTCGGGAACGGTTAAACGCTAAATATGCAATTAGTATGAAAAAGAAGATGACAACTAATTGAAGAAAAGGGTAAAAACGTAGCTGAGATAGTATATATGAGTCCTTGTAATACAGGTACTGAGTTAGAATAACTTCACCATTCATGGTTGCCTCTATTTTAATAGGCTCATGCTGTTCGCTCATTATTTCTAACTGTTTTTTGAGATAAGCATCACGAAACTTTCTGTCTGGCAGATTTCTATCTCCTATTATTTCCCCAACCTCATTCGTTAGTATTATGGGAATGGTTGTGTTTTCTTGCATTATCCTACTTGCCAGAATATTATTTGTAGGTCCCATGCCAGAATTTACCAACTGATAGGTGGCTTCAGCCCAAAGCTCTATTTTCTTTCGCTCTTCTTTATCAAGCTCACTGACCAAATTATTTGTGTAACTTAATGAAACTAGAGCGATAATACTTGCAAAGATTACAAGAATAATTTTCCAATTCTTTTTCTTACTGTATATGTTTATTCCTCCCATTCAATGATACTGTCATAGTCAGGCTTATCTTCAATTTGCTGTTCCGATGGTTTGTCGCCAAACTCACTTTTTACAACATCTTTTAATTTTTTCTTTTCTTTTTTGAAGCCCTTGTCAAGTGATTCTCTCAGTTTTAGTGTATTGTACGAAATCTCAGGATTATCAACAGACCCTTTCATTTTGAGAAAAAGAGTCATTCCCTTTATACCATCGTCTTCTATTACACCAAATTCTGAAACTTTCTTTTTATGTTTTCTTTTGAACTTATTTCCTAAAATTTCGTTCAACAAAATTTTAAATTCATAATCCATTTCATTATCAAATGTATGACTTCCTGAGCCAGCCATATCTAATGCAGAGGAATAAATTTCCATAAATGGAATTTCAATTTTGTTGTTTTTTATTTCAATTTGGTTCTCCAAGTTAGAAAATTTAATTCGTTTTAGCTCATTTACACTTATGTAGTCAGACATTTCCATGAGTGGTTCAAACTCCAATAGCTCACCATTGTTAATGTTAACATCTATAAAAGAATATAAGTGATTATCAATAGGAGTAAAGTACTTGTCCCATTCATTTCGCAGATAAATTTCTGAGTCTATTTTACCTTTTAGGTGCTTATGCCTCATGGTGTTTTGTCCAAAATTATGGAATTCATAAAATAGTTGTCGCACATTGATATTATCAAGTAATGTTGTGCTTATTAGCCTCATTTTCCCACTTCTTAACTGTTCAAATGTAAGGTTAGAAGTGATTTTCCCTGACATAGTTTCTAACTCAATGTTATTGACGTTTAGTTTTTTATTTTTATATTTAATACTGCTGTGAAAATTCCGCATGTGAAAGCGGTCATATGTAAAATCATCTAAGTTAAATTTCACATTGGCAATGATATCTTCAGGAAGTTCTACAGCTTTCACCTCATTTGTGTTACCCTCTGAAGTACTATCGACTTGCATTAATTCATCAAATATCATCCATTTGGAGTTAAATTCACCTGCAATTTTTAGAGGTGAATTTTTTAAGAAAAGGTATGAGAACACATTTTCTATTGCACCAACAAATTTAAATTTACTTTCTTCAGCAAGAGTGCCTTCCAAACGTTCAATATCTATATGGTCATTAATAACTTTTAATTTTATAGTAGAGTTTGAGAGTTTTGGGATCTGCTCATCCACTTTTAGACTTAAGTTTTCTATAAATATATCTGCCGACTTTTTAGCCATTGCAATATCGTAATCAATATTGTTTTTAACACCTACATTCCCATGATAAATCACTTCATAAGTTGCAATTCCATCAATTGATTTAAAATCAGATTTGTAACCCCACTTTTCAAGTTCAGAGAGTTTAAGTTGCGAAGAGACATCAGCCTTGATTTTAGGATTTTCCAGACCATTAATGGTAGCATTTGCAAGAATTGGTTCATTGTTGGCGATAAGCTGAATATCTTTTAAATCTATTAGAGTAGTTTCATCTGTTCTTTTGGAACCATTAGTATATTTTCCATTTAGGGATAATTGTTGCAAGTCAAATGGAATAACATCGCTTTTTATTGTTCCGTTTTTAAACGTAAAATCTACATCAATTCCAGCCTCTTTTTGTTGGTCGCTTATATAGGCGAGCTTGAAGGAACTTTTTCCTGAAATATCGTAATCTTCAATAGCGGATAAATACTCTTTTGGAAGAATATCTAATATAGAAACGACATCAAATTCTTTGGCTATTACATAAACCTTTAGGGTTTTATTAGTTTGATTTATATCTAAATTAAAAGGGATGTCTTTTACGCTCAAGTCAGTAGTAATGTCTAGTCCTGATGAGTCAATTGACATTTTTGTGTTTAAATTGATATTTTCATTTGGAAAGTGATTGATATTGTTAAGCAGTAATTTTTCGTTTAAAAGTTGAGCGTTAATATCAATATATGTTTCGCTGTCTTCGATATTTAATTGAAGTCTTGTTTCTTTATTCATGAAAGAACTTACCAACCCATCATCAACATAATTAATTTTCACATTGTTAAGTGCTACATTTTCAAGCCCAAAATCGATACTTTCAGATTCAATTGTATCGCTTTCCGTATTCCAAATTTCATAATTTGGACGCCCATCTTTATAGTAAATTGACACGTATCCATTAGCTAAAGAAATTTCTTGAATTAAATAAATTTTGTTGTAGAGATCTAGAGCATTAAACTTTACGTTTACTTCATCTAATTTACATAGAGTATCTTCTTGGAAAGCATCTATGATGGTAAGATTATCAAACTCAACACTTACGTATGGGAAGTTTTTGATGGCAGAAAATGAAATATCTTCAACTAAAATTTCAGATATTAGTTGCTTATTAATTTCCTCAATTACAATCTGCTCTAGATTGTCTTGTTTCAAATAAATCAAAGTAGCTGATGCCCCGAAGACAAGAACGCCTAAGACTATTAGTGTTATAATAATTCGCTTTACAATTCGCATAATTTTTTAACGGCTATAATTCAAAGTTTAGTATAGAATTTAAATCATCTTTAACATTGATATTTCTTTTTCTGATAAAAACCTGTAGCGACCTCTAGAGATATCTTTTTTGGTTAGTCCAGCAAAATAAACTCTGTCTAATTTTACAATTTTATATCCAATTTTATCAAAGACATTTTTGAGGGTGCTATTTTTACCAATATGTATTTCTACACCAACTTCTTTTTTTGGTGAGTTTTGAATATATGAAATAGCCTCAATATCGACTTTATAGCCATCAACCATTACGCCTTCAACAATTTTTTGCATGTCCGATGATTTTAAGTTTTTATCTAAAGTGACATGAAAAATTTTCTTCACACGTTTTCTAGGGTTAGTGAGTTTTTTAGAAAGCTCACCATCGTTGGTAAATAGTAGTAGCCCAGATGTTTGTTTGTCTAGCCTTCCAACAGGATAAATTCGTTCTTTACATGCCTTTGCAATTAACTCAAACACATTTTTTTTCCTTGGGTCGTCTGTTAGCGTTAAAAAATCTTTCGGTTTGTTGAGTAATAAGTAGCGTTTAGTTTCTGAGCTAATGCTTTCGTTATTGAATTTTACGACATCGGTCTCCAACACTCTAAAGCCCATCTCTATCACAATCTTGCCATTAACTTCAACTAAACCAGCTTTTATCAAATCGTCTGCTTCACGTCTTGAGCTTATGCCCGAATGAGCAATGAATTGATTTAATCGCATACCTGGTTTTGTGCTTTTAACGGCTTTTTTTGTTATTCTCTTTTTGAAAGACTTGTTATTTGGTTTTGGTCCTGACTTTTTAAAATCACTATTTCGAGAAGAAGACTCCGACGTACCGTGTTTTCCTTTTGAAGCGTTTGAGCCCCTTCCTTTATTCGCTGACTTATCAACACTTTTTTTTATTTGCTTTGCCATCTATCTCTTTTTTGCAAATGTACTAAATACACCTATTTAAAAGGCGTTTTGTATGTGTTCAATCTTTTCTCCTCTGGAATTGAGTACAATACCAATTATATCAAAACGTATTTCATTGTTTAATTTATACAGTTCAAGGTAGGCTTCAGCAGCATCCCTCATGAGCTCTTGTTTTCTAAAACTGACAAATTCTGATGGATTTCCAAACCTTAAGTTTCTTCTAGTTTTAACTTCAATAAACACTAATTGAGTGTTGTGTTCAGCAATTATATCGATTTCAGCTTTTTCCCATCGCCAATTAGAGTGCAGTATGTTAAATTTTTTTTGGCTTAAGTAGTTTTTAGCTAGTGATTCTCCTTCTTTTCCTAGCTCATGGGCTTTATTCATAGTGTAGTAATGTATCTTTTCCGACATCTAATCGAACATATGCTCCGAGTTTTAGAGCTAAATTATTATCAATGTGTCCCGAAGGGAAATCAAAACATACAGGGTAATCATATTCCGAAACAGCATCAAGAATAATTTGCTCTGCAGTTTTTCCAAAAGGGATAATATTATCATTCATTTTTGTCATTCCACCAACAACTAAACCTTTTAAAAAGCTGAGTTTGCCACTTCTTTTCAAGCTCATCATCATTCTATCAATGTGATACAGATATTCGTCCAAATCTTCAATAAATAGAATTTTACCTTCTGTGTCTATGTCAGACGCTGATCCAATTAAACTGTAAAGAATAGAGAGGTTTCCTCCTACAATTTGACCACTACCTTTACCATTTTTATTGAGTGGATGACTAACACATTTTATATCTATGTCTTCGCCAAAAAGCGCTTTTTTTAGGCTATCGACAGATGCTGCCGTATTAGATTTAAAGTTAATTGGCATTGTACTGTGCAAGGTCGGAACGTTAAAATTACTTATATGAGAGTGAATGACTGTTACATCGCTAAAACCGGCTATCCATTTCGGTCGATTTTTAAAAGCAGAAAAATCTAAACGGTCTATTATTCTTACACTTCCATATCCTCCTCTCGCACACAGAATAGCTTTAATTTCCGAATTGTCGAGCATAGATTGCATATCCTCAATACGCTGACTATCATTTCCAGCATATTGGTTGTCGCTACTGTAAATATTTTGACCCAACACGGGCACTAGACCCCATTTTTCAATTAGCTGCACAGCAAATTTTAGTTCTTCATTATTGATTTTTCTAGCCGTTGAAATAATGCCTATTTTATCCCCTTTCTTAAGGTTTTGAACAGTCTTTATATATCCTTCTTTAAGCGTCATAAAAGTCTTTATTCTTTTAATATCTTTGCGAAGATATATTTTTAAATTTTTCATGACAAAAAAGCGCTACACCGTAACTTCAGCATTGCCCTATGCTAATGGACCTTTACATATTGGGCATATTGCTGGCGCCTACCTTCCAGCTGATATTTATGTGAGGTATAGAAGGGCAAAACAACAAGATGTAGTGTTTATTTGTGGTTCGGATGAACATGGAGCTGCCATTACACTTCGAGCTAAAAAAGAAGGCGTTGAGCCTCAAGAAATTGTTGACAGATATCACGAATTGAATAAAGAGTCATTTGCCGATTTTGGCATTGATTTTGATATTTATCACAGAACGTCTGACCCCTTACATCATAAAACCTCTCAAGATTTTTTTAGTGAACTTAACAAAAAAGGTGCATTTACTCAGAAAATATCGGAGCAATTTTATGATGAAGAACATTCACAATTTTTAGCCGATCGCTATATAGTAGGAAGCTGTCCTAAGTGTGGTTATGACTCAGCTTATGGTGATCAATGTGAAAAATGTGGATCAGCCCTCAGTCCTTCCGAATTGCTAAACCCAAAATCTACTTTGAGTGGTAATAAGCCAGTAAAGAAAGAAACAAAACATTGGTATTTACCTATGCAAGACCATGCCGATTGGCTTAAAAATTGGATTGAAAATGGTGAGCTTGATGGAGTGCAAAAACACGATCCAAGTCAATGGCGTTCGCAAGTAATTGGTCAATGCAAATCTTGGATTGATGGCGGACTTAGAGAGCGTGCGATGACGCGAGATTTAGATTGGGGAGTAAAAGTGCCCATAAAAGGGGAGGATGGAAAGGTGTTGTATGTTTGGCTCGATGCACCAATTGGATATATTTCAGCTACTAAACAATGGGCTAAGGATAATGGTAAAGAGTGGGCAGATTATTGGCAAAATGATGCTGAACTTATCCACTTCATTGGTAAAGACAATATTGTTTTTCATGCTATAATTTTCCCAATACTGCTAAAAGTACATGGAGGTTTTGTGTTGCCTAAAAATGTTCCAGCTAATGAGTTTTTAAATCTTGAGGGGCAAAAACTATCAACCTCAAGGAATTGGGCAATTTGGCTACATGAGTACCTGAAAGACTTTGAGGGGCAGCAGGATGTTTTGAGGTATGCATTATGCTCAACAGCTCCTGAATCAAAAGACACCGATTTCACTTGGTCTGATTTTCAGACAAGAAATAACAGTGAGCTTGTAGGTATTTTTGGCAATTTCATCAACAGAGTGGTTGTTCTTACTAATAAATATTGGGAAGGAAAAGTTCCTGCAAGACATGAACTAGATAATTACGACCAATCTATCCTGGACGAGATGAATGATTTTCCCCAAAAAATTGGTGAGTTAATAGAGAAATATAAGCTAAGAGAGGCGTTGACAGAGCTTATGAATCTTGCTCGATTGGGAAATAAATACTTGGCAGATACTGAGCCCTGGAAATTGAAAAAAACAGATGAAAAACGAACCGAAACAATACTAAACATCGCTTTACAAATAGCTAATCATTTAATGGTGTTGTCAGAGCCATTCTTGCCTTTTACATCAAATAAAATGCATAAAATTCTTCAGCTTAAAAAGTCATCCTGGGATGAAATCATGTCCGTTGATGCTGGTCATCAAATAGGAAAAGCTAGCTTGTTATTCTCTAAAATTGAGGATGTGCAAATCGAGCAGCAAATGGCAAAACTTGGAAATGAATAAATCAATTCGAATTATGAAAAAATTATTACTACTAAGTCTATTTTTAGTCTCACAAGTTGTTTTTGGACAATGTGATGGGAGATATCAGGATGAAATTTTTTCAAACATTTCAAAAACTACAGTTGAATATACTGACGTTTATGATTGGTCATCCTCTGACTCTGGTTTGGACATGGATATTTATCAAGCTGTGGGCGATACTGCTACCAATCGACCATTGATTGTTTTTGCTCATGGCGGAGTTTATGTTGCTGGAAATAAAGATAACCCTCCTATGATAAGTCTTTGTGAAGCCTTTGCCAAGCCATGCTATTTTACTGCTTCAATTCAATACAGGCTAACCTCAACGGTTAGTTTGATTTCACCCAACGCCTCAGAAATATTGACGCAAACCGTGATAAACTCTATTTCAGACATGAAGGCTGCAGTTAGATTTTTCAGAAAAGATTTTTCAGAAAACGGAAATAGCTATGGTATTAATCCAGATCAGATTTTTGTGGGTGGCTATTCGGCAGGAGCTGTAACTGCGGTTCATTTGTCTGCAGTAGATAGTGATGATATTCCTAATGATCTTCAAGAGTTTTTTGATAATTCTGGAGGTATTGAGGGTAATAGCGGTAACGAAGGCTATTCTTCAGAAGTAATTGGAGCAATAAGTTTGGCAGGAGCTATACAATCCTTAGCTTTTTTTGATTCAGAGGATGAGCCAATAGTTAGTGTGCATGCCTCAGATGACAATACCGTAAGTTATGAATGCGACAATGCATTAGGAAACGATGCTTTTCCGATTTTATGTGGCTCAGGAGAAATTCACACTACACTTGAAACATTGGGCGTACAGAATGACTTATACACCTTTAACTCTGGAGGACATGCTGCTCCAATTACTAATATTTCTCAAACAGCAGTTCCATTCATAAGCGATTTTCTATATAATATCATTTGCGAAACAGTTTCAGTGGATGCTGTAGGATTAACCTCAACAAAAATTTATCCCAATCCAACAACTGAAGTATTAAATATTGATAGTGATGTCGAATTTGATAGGATTGTGATTTTTGATAATTTTGGAAGAAAGGTAATGCAGTCGAAAATAAGAGATTTACAGTCAAAAATATCCACCAAAGTTTTGACCAATGGCCTGTATTATTTGCAGATTTTCAACCAATCTAGCTTGCTAAGTAGTGAAAAGGTTATCAAAACTTCACTCAATTAACGATAAAAAAAATGAGTGCTGAAATGTATAAAACATATGAGCATATTTCAATGTAAAAGTGTTTTTTGAGTCTTAATAAAATAAGATATAATTGAGTGCTTTTTAGCAAGAATACCCCCATAAAAAGATGGCGTTCTTTGTAAGAATTAGATTTCATGCTTAAAGGGCTTTGATATGGTAACAAACTTAGCAAATTAATTATACTTAATCGAATTCAATTCCATTATTCAAATTGAACGAGCTACATCATCAACAAAAATGTGTTTATTTCTTTTGTACTTATAAGCATTTATGTTCGAAAGATTGTTAATTTTTGTATCTTGCAATGCAAAATTTTAGATAATCTAAAACTTAAATATTTTGAAAATATCAGATAAGGCAAAGATTATAGCTTTTCTTCTTGCTAGTTTTTTCACGGCAATACAGTCAAATGCCCAATGTACTGTTAATGTATTACAGGATGACGAATGTAACAATAATGGGATATTAGAAATTGTTCCTGGCTCTGGGCTTACGCCCCCTTATACCCTTGAGGTAGGCTTTCCAGACAATTCAACTTACAACAATGTATTCTCCGAAGACACTTTTTTACTTACCGGATTAGACGGTGGAGTTTATGATGTTACTATCATTTCTGGTGTTGATACATGTAATATTCAAGATACGCTTTCTGAAGTGGTTTTTAACTCTAGTCAATTTACTCCAGCATTTAATTTTAATGGTTATAATGTTAGTTGCTATGGGGTTTGTGACGGTGAAATATATGTGAATATTTTCCCTTCTCCAGACCCTTCTCCAGAGACATATACAATAGCCTTTTATCAAGATACAGTAGCTGGCGTTCCTTTTTATTCAATTGCCGCTGATAACGCTAGTCAAACGGGACTTTGTGCAGGGGACTATTTTATTTTATTTACTTCGTCAACTGGATGTGAAATAGTGCGTTCGGTTACTCTCAGAGAGCCAGATAGTTTGCATGTTGATGAAAACATAACTAATGTTCTTTGTAATTCTCAGTTTGATGGAGAAGTGCAGATTGATGTTAGTGGTGGTGTAGGATTAAAAATTAATAACAGTACAGGTAATGTAATAGATACATTAGATTATACATTTTCTTGGACAGGCCCGAATGGTTTCACTTCAAGCAGTGAAGATATTACTTCTGTAGAGGGAGGAGATTACAATCTTGAAGTTACAGATGCTAACGGCTGTATTTACAATTCAGTTTACACGGTTTTAGATACAATCTCAGCTATTCAGTTAACAGTAGTCAGTTCAGATTCCGTTGATTGTTTTGGTGAAAGTACTGGTAGTTTAGAAGTTTTGGCTTCTGGCGGAACGGCTGGTTACCAATACAGAATTGATGCATCAGCTTGGCAAGCCGCATCTGTATTTGACAATTTATCATCAGGAACTTATACTGTTGAAGCTATAGATGTTAACGGTTGTATTGCTTCTCTTCAAATTGAAATTTTTGAATACTCACAACTTGGTATTGATATATTGACACTCGATACGATTTTTTGTAAAGATACATTAGCTTTATTTGAAGTTGATGGTTTAGGAGGTCTTCTACCTTACCAATTTGATTTAGACGGGGTGATTCAGAGTAATGGTGTATATGATAATCTTTCTGATGGTAGTTACAATTTCACACTTTCTGATGCAAATGCTTGTGAATTTGATACTACTATTTCAATAGAAGATATTTCTTTTTTAAGTGTATCAACAACCTCTACACCTTTATCCTGTTTTAATTCTGCAGATGCAAATCTTTCTGTTTCTGCTTCCCAAGGAACAACTCCATATACTTTTACAGTCGACACTTTGGTGCCATCATTTACTTCCTCAGATTCAAATTATTATTCAAATTTGACAGTAGGCTCGTATAATGTTTCAGTAATTGACGGAAATAACTGTCCGTTTAACTCAGTAATTCAAATCACAGAACCCGCTCAGTTAATTCTTTCAGTTCAATCAACTACAACCCCATCTTGTTTTGGATTATCAGATGGTTCAATTTCAATTAATGCAAATGGAGGTCAAGGAACTTTGGTTTACACTTGGACTAAAGATGGAGCTGCTTTTACAGGAGCTACGAATACTCAGCTAAACATAGGTGCGGGTAATTACACTGTTTTTGCTACTGACACTGCTGGATGTACTTCTTCAATATTACCAATTAATATTTCTCAGCCTAGTCCTCTTGTATTAAACACAGATTCATCTTCAAACCCAAATTGCTTTGAAGGCTCAGACGGTTTTATAGCAGTAAGTGGTTCAGGAGGAACATTTCCTTATGATTATACATGGTTAGGAGGTTCTACTAGTACAAATAGTTACATAAATAATTTGGAAGAAGGTATTTATCAAGTCATCTTATCAGATTTTAAAAACTGTTCTGATACTTTAACCTTTACCCTTACTCACCCAACTCAAATGTCATTCAATACAAGCGTTTTAGATGTCAATTGTTTTGGTGCATCAACAGGTCAAATTTCTGTAGATGTTTTAGGTGGGACAACCCCTTATTCATCAATTACGCATGAACCCGGTTCATTAGGTGTTACAAGTTCAACGGCATTAAATAACCTTACAGTTAATCAACTGCCAAGTGGCGCATATACTGTTACAGCAATTGACAATAACTCATGCTCTTTTGTTGACACTTTGGTTATTCAGCAGAACACAGAAATTACTGCAACGTTTACTAATATAGTTTCTGAAACTTGTAGTAATTCCAATGGTGCTGCTACAGTGAATCCTTCTGGAGGTCAATCAGGCTATTCCTTTGAGTGGTTGTCTTCCGGTCAATTGACCTCAACAGCTACATCATTACCTTCAGGCAATACCTTAGTAAAAATAACAGATCAACTTACATGTGAGAAAACAGTGAATGTATTTATCCCAAAAATTGTTGATGTTGAAATTCAATCTGTTACAGTTACCGATAACCTATGTTTTGGTGGAAGCGATGGTGAATTAGAAATTAAAGCTTTAGGTGAAGCATTACCATTTACATTTACATTGTCTGGTATTGCAGGAAGCTTTGTTTCATCAGATACGATTACAATAATTGATAATCTTCCTGCTGGAACATATACATTATCTGTAGTTGATACAACGTCATGTGTTGATACTTGGAGTCAGCCAGTTACAATTAACGAAAACCCACCAATTTCGCTATCTGTTAATACATTACTTTCTACATCTACTCTTACATGTAACGGTGCCGACAATGGTAAGTTGTTTTTAGATATATCTGGTGGTAATCCTTTTCCAGGAAACTACTATTGGTTGTTTGTTAACGATCCAGGGTTTTCTCAACAAATTACTGTTGACTCAATTACAGGTCTTTCTGCAGGAGTTTATGACCTATCTGTTCAAGATGCTAATGGATGTGTAGCTCAAACATCTTACGAAATTTTTGAACCAGCACCTCTTTCTGTTTCTCATATAGTAACTAGTGCGCTTTGTAATTCTTCCTCTGATGGCGAAGTATTAGTTATTGCTAATGGAGGGACACCTGGATATACTATTTCTTCACTTCCGTCTTCTGTAACGGTTACTGTGGTTTCAGCGGATACGTTCTTGTTGACGGGGCTTTCTGAAGGCATGTATTTTTACGATTTAGAAGATTCAAATGGCTGTGAATTATTAAATAATTCCTTCTATGTTGGTGAGCCTGCAGAATTAGAAATTACTGGAGTTTCATCCACTCAAGAAAGTTGTTTAGGTTGGGATGCAACAGCTAATGTTAATATCATAGGAGGTGTAGGCTCTTACACAATTCTTTGGACTTATGATGACGCCTATCAGTTACCATTACTATTACAAGATGGAAGTCTGAACCCAACATCGCAAAGTTCAAATCCACAAAATTTAACAGATGGTTTAATTTATGTTCATGTATGGGATATCAATTCCTGCTACACTATAGACAGTGTATTTATTTCACAAACGAGTTCACCAGATTTAGTCCTTATAGGTGCAGTTAATAATTTATGTTACAACGATACCGATGGTCAAATTTCATTGAATGCCACTGGAGGCACACCTTTCTACGAGTTCTCTATTAATGGTGGTGTGAGTTGGCAAAACTTGTCAACTTTCCAGAACTTAGCTGGAGGCACTTATAACGCTACTGTAAGAGATTCATTGGGTTGTACAGACGAACTAGAAAATATTGAAATATTAACCCCAGAGCCAATCAGTGTTTCTATTAGCTCTGAAGATGTCAGTTGTACTTCAGCATCAGACGGTAGTGCTTCTGTCGTTACAGTTTCTGGTGGGACTGTCAGTTCAGGCGTATATGGGTTTAGTTGGCAAAATAGTCAAGGAATAAACCTATGGCCTGCCAACCTTTCAGCAGTAAATCCCACTGTTAATGGCTTATTGCCAGGCTCATATCAATTAGAGGTTGAAGATGATAACGGTTGTACTACTGTATATTCACCAGTTACGATTGGCGAGCCGTCACCTATTACAGTTGATTTATCAATTTTATCCGATTATAATGGTGTTGATATCTCTTGCTTTGGATATTCTGATGCAGTCATTTTAGCCAATGCTGGCGGTGGTACAGGACTTTACACCTTTGAGTGGTTTAATTCTACAAACCCTAACGACATAAGAACCTTTACGTCTGCAGCATTTGATACTCTATCACTTATCCCACAGGATGTTTATTCGGTAACTGTTACTGATGATAGAGGATGTACAGCTGAAGATAATATTACTGTAAATCAACCAGATCAAATTACAGTTGGTTTTGAAAATGTTACCAATGTAAGGTGCGAAGGAAATAATGACGGACAAGCTACTGCTACATATACTGGAGGACTTGGATTTGGAAACTATGCCGTGAGTTGGTTTGATAGTGATGCTAATGTTATTTCATTAATAGCACAAGCAACTAATCTAAGTGCAGGAAATTATAGCGCTACTTATACAGATAATAACGGTTGTGTAGGGACAGGGTCAATAAGTATAGATTATTCAGAACTATTTTCGATTAATAATTCTGAGGATACCACATCTGTTAGTTGCTTAGGCGATATAGATGGAACATTTAATTTTAATGTTTCTGGTGGCTGGTTGCCTTACACTTTCGATTGGAATGATCCATTGAATCAGCAATCAGCTACAGCAGTTGGTTTAGCACCCGGAGAATGGTATACTAACATCATTACTGATGCTAACAACTGTGTTCTTGTTGACTCTGTTTATGTTACTTCACCAATTGATGTAGTTGAGGTTTCTACTTATTCAATTACAGATAACGATTGTTATGAAGATAACTCGGGAGCAATTACTGTTGAAGTAATTGGTGGAACTCCAACATATCAGTTCGAATGGTCAGGGGCGAATGGAACTGTAGGGAACACTCAAAATATAAATGGTTTATCTAAAGGAACCTATAACCTTGTAGTTACTGACTTATATGGCTGTGAACATACATCAACCTATACTGTTGATGGACCAGATAGTCCATTGCTTATAAACTCGATTGTAACAACCAATGTTAGTTGTAATGGATTAGAAGATGGTACTGCAAGTTTAACTGGTCAAATTACCGGAGGAACAACGCCTTATGTGAATATAGATTGGGATGGTGAAAACCCTTCAACATTAGCAGCAGGAAACTACACTGTAATAGTAACCGATGATAATGGATGTACTAAGTCATCATCATTCACAATATATGAACCAGACGCTTATTCTGTTTCACTAGACGTAATAAATGAATATTGCGAAGGACAAAATGGAAGTATTTTAGTTCAAACAACTGGTGCTACACCATCAAATACGGGTAATTATAACTACGATATTACCCCTATTTCTGGCATATCACCTAGCTTTGATTATCAATCGTCAAGTGCTACACAGTCAGATATTATAGTTGATTTCCCTTCTGTAAATGATGTAGCAGATACACTCTTCCTTTTAACTGTTACTGATGATAATGGATGTGAATTTACACAAGAAGTTGAGATTCATCCTGCAAGAGTATTTAATTACAATGAAGTATTGAATGTATGCCATGGAGATAGTATTTCTGTTGATGGGAGTATGTTTGCTGAATACGATTCATACAGTTGGTCTATTTCACCAAGTCAAGAATTGTTTACAAATGGGGCACAATTGGGTTTAATCGTTAACAATTCATCTACAATTACTGTTGAGGTAGAAAATTTATCTTCTTCATGTTCATTTACAGACGAATTAAATATTCAAGTACTTAATCCTGTTATCGTTGCTAATGATGATATTGGTATCACAAGGGGTGAAGCTCTAACTCTATCTATTTCAGAGGGAGAAGCTCCTTACTTATGGAGTACTGACGAATCAACTAGTAGTATAGATGTTAGCCCATTGATTACAACCAATTATGTAGCTTATGCCTTAGATACCGTTACTGGTTGCATAGGAAACGATACAATACGTGTTTTTGTTGGAATGAATGAAGGCTTTTCACCTAATGCTGATGGATATAATGATACGTGGGAAATCAGCTATTTAAACCAATATGAATCCGTTAAGGTTCAAATTTTTAACAGATGGGGAGCATCAATTTGGGAAAGCAGCTCACCTAATATTTTAAACTGGGATGGTAAATACAATGGTAATGATTTACCTATTGGAACTTACTATTATATAATTAGTTTTGAAGACGATATCAATAAGGAACCATTAACTGGTCCTGTAACCATTGTAAGGTAATAAAAATGAAAAAAGTCATATTATATTTCGTTTTATTGATAATTGGTAATGAGGCTTTTGCTCAACAATTACCTCAATTTAGCAGCTATCAATTAAGCCCTTTTTTATATAATCCTGCCTATGCAGGTGTTGATGGAACTACTCAGCTTAATGCAGTTATTCGTAACCAGTGGGCGGGGGTTAGAGAAGCTCCACAAACAGACATTATCAACGGTTATGGTCTTTTACGTAACGAAAAAATGGCAGTTGGTGCTACCGCTTTCAAAGATGTAGCAGGCGCTGATAGCAGAAGAGGGATAAATGTAAGCTACTCCTACCATCTAAGATTAAAAGATGACATGAGCCTTTCATTAGGTTTGTCGGCAGGCTTCTTACAATACAAATTAGACCATACTATTGTTAACCCTTATGATGATGGCGATCCGGTGTTTAATAACTCTATTTTATCTTCAGTAGTACCTACTGCTACCTTTGGAGCATACCTTTATGCAGACGACTTCTACGCCAGTTTTTCTTTACCACAGCTTCTTACGTCCACATTTGATATAGATAGTGACTATTCAGATAATAGTTTAGTTTCTGATGGCCTAACAAATCATATTTATATCGGAGGTGGATATATTAAGGAATTGAATAGTACTATAACACTAGAGCCATCCGTCTTATTTATGCTTGCTCCTCCAGCCCCCTTATCATTAGAAATTATGTCTAAAGTAATTTACAAAGACATGCTTTGGTCAGCACTTTCATATAGATTGAATGATGCGGTAGCTTTATATATAGGTATAGACTTAAATGAAAAGTTTTACCTAGCCTATGCACATGACTTTGTTACTTCGGACATTTCAACAGTTTCTTCAGGAACTAATGAATTTAAATTAGGTTTCAGATTTAATCAGCCTAAATAGAAAAAGTCCTCTAAATTAATAAAGGACTTTTGAATTGTCTAACAATAAAGCTAACCAAAAACAAATGTTACGACTCCGCAAATCTATGTATATTGCTGGCTTCTAACTTTTTACAGATTTATTTTTCTTAACATTGAGTTGTTAGTTACCTTCTCTAAATGCGCGTAAATAAACATTTTTTTATAGTCTTAGAATCATGATAGTACTAGGTTATTTAATGGCTTTAATAGTCGGCGTTTTCTTAGGTTTGTTTGGCGGCGGCGGATCCATATTAACTGTGCCTATATTGGTGTATATAATGGGAATAAGTCCTGTTAGTGCAACAGCATATTCCTTATTTGTTGTTGGCGTAGCAGCTTTATTTGGCGCCCAGAGATACATTTTAAAGAAACAAATCAATATTAAAATAGGAGTATTATTTGCAATACCGTCTTTTATTGGAGTTTTTGCAAGTCGCAAATGGATACTTACTTCACTGCCCGAAGTAATGCATTTTTCGGAACAATTTTCGCTGTCAAAAGACACGTTCATTTTAATTTTGTTTGCGCTAATAATGCTGTTAGCCTCTTTATCAATGATATTTTCTTGGCGTCCTAAACCCTCACAATCAAGCAATAATTACATGATGATAATTCTTGATGGGTTTATTGTTGGAATTGTAACTGGATTGGTTGGGGCGGGCGGAGGTTTTTTAATAGTCCCAGCTCTGCTTTTATTAACCAATATTGATATGAAAGAAGCCATTGGTACATCTTTGATTATAATTTCGATTAAGTCCTTATTTGGTTTTCTTGGCGAACTTTCAAATCCAATTGATTGGGACTTAATGCTATTATTTACGCTCTTATCCATTATCGGAATTAATATCGGAATATTTATATCAAAACATTTAAATAGTCAGGTATTAAAAAAATCATTTGGTATTTTTGTGCTACTTATGGCCATTGTAATATTAATAAATGAGACCATAGTTAATCAACTTCTTAATTAATTAAAACAAAAAGTTATGAAACTAGAACAACTATACACTAAATGCCTATCAGAAGCAGCCTATTATATAGAGTCTGAGCGAGAAATTGCTATCATTGACCCATTAAGAGACATTGATGTTTATATTGATATGGCTAGAAAAGATGGCGGGACAATAAAATATATTTTTGAAACACACTTTCATGCTGATTTTGTTTCTGGCCACTTGGATTTAGCTCGTAGAACAGGAGCTAAAATTATTTATGGACCAAATGCCGATGCGAAGTTTGATTTTCATAAAGCTGAAGACGGTGAGATATTTCAATTAGGGAATTCTAGTATAACATTATTGCATACACCAGGTCACACTATGGAGTCGTCTTGTTATTTGTTAAAAGATGAAAACGGAAAAAATCATAGTGTTTTTACTGGTGACACCTTGTTTGTAGGAGATGTAGGAAGACCAGACTTAGCAGTTAAGTCAGGAGAAATCACCAAGGAAGATTTAGCAGGTTATTTATACGATTCCCTTCACACTAAATTAATACCATTAGAAGATGACGTTCTTGTATTTCCAGGTCATGGAGCCGGTTCTGCCTGTGGAAAAAATATCGGAACAGAAACCTCATCGACAATAGGCGAGCAAAAACAAACAAATTATGCTCTTCAAGATATTAGTAAGGAGCAATTTATTAAAGAAGTTACAGATGGCCTCTTAGCTCCTCCATCATATTTCTTTACAGATGTTATGATGAATAAAAATGGTTACGAAGATATCGATGATGTAATAGAACGAAATCTAAACCCCATGTCTTATTCAGAGGTCATAGAAGCACAATCAAAAGGCGTATATCTCTTAGACACAAGGCAACCGAATGATTTTGCAAAAGGATTTATTAAAGGCTCTATTAATATTGGATTAAAAGGGCAGTATGCCCCTTGGGTAGGTGCTTTAATTGACCCAGAATCAACTTTGATTTTGATTACCGATAAAAACTCTGAAAAAGAAGCCCTAACTCGTTTAGCTAGAGTAGGCTATGAGAAGGTTCAAGGATTTTTAGATGGTGGAATAGATGCAGCTGAAGGCAATTTATCTACAATAGACAATAAAAGCGCGTCGGATGTTTTAAAATTAATAGAAGAAGGCACTGCTGTATTGGACGTGAGGAAACCTGGCGAGTTAGAAAATGGTTTCGTTGCAGGTTCCACTCATATTAGGCTTCAAGAATTGCCGAAAAAAATATCCTCTTTAAGCAAAGAAGAACCTTTAGTGGTGTATTGTGCTGGAGGCTATCGTTCGATGATTGCCTGCTCATTATTAGCGTCTAATGGATTCAATTCTTTAATAAATTCTGACGGCGGATATGCTAAATTATCAAATGAGAAATTGCTACCCGTTTCATATGGTAGTTCTTGTTCACGTCAAATATAACTAAAGTTGTGTTGATTGGTGAGAACACCACTTGAGTTTAACTCTGGTAATGTTAAGGGCTCTATTAATATACCGATGAATGATATACCAAATCGACTAGAATAGATTAGAGATTTAGAGCCAATGATTGTGTTCTATAAATCAGGCGTTCGTTCTCAAAAGATATTAGAGTTCTTGAAAGAGTAATAGTTGAGGTTGAAAATGAAGGTGGATGGATGGAAGTTAATGCTTCTAATCAGTAATAGCCCTAAACTTGTAACCTTCCTTGGCGTAGTAGTCTAGTATTTTAGGCAAGCAATATTTTACATTACTAATGGCTTTATCATTTTCGTGAAACACAATGATAGAGCCATTTTTTGTTTTTTTCTTAATAATTTTAAAACACTTTTTAGGCGATATTGCTTTGTGAAAATCCCAACTTAACACATCCCACATAATTATTTTAAATGTTTTTCTTAGTCGCCATATCTGTGAAGGCTTAATCCTACCGAATGGAGGTCTAAATAGTTTGCTACTTAGAATAGCATGGCACTTATCAGTATCTGAAAAATACTCTCTATTTTTAGTCTTCCACCCGTTTAGATGTGAATATGTATGATTTCCTACCGAATGATTTTTTTGTAAAATGTCGTTTAATAATGAAGGGTATAAATCCACTTCTTTACCCAATAGAAAAAAGGTTGCTTTTGCCTTATGCTTATCTAGTTCTTGTAGTATAAAAGGGGTGAGTTCTGGGTGAGGACCATCATCAAAAGTAATATAAATGACTTTTTCTTCAGAAGAGAAATTCCAAATTAATGAAGGGAATAACATTTGAAGAATCCCCCTCATCAATTTGTTTTTATGACATTTCTAGTAGTAAAATTCAAATCTATTGATATTGATTATATAGCTCAACAATTTTTTCTTGCGATTCGCTGTCTTTATATTTGGTAGTAATACTATATAAGTTAGAAACAATTTGGTTAGCAAGTTGATATTCTCTTTGCAATTTGCTTAGAATTTTATCATCAATTGAATTGTAGTATTCTAACTCATTAAAGTAGGAGTCAGTAAGTATAGATACAATATCTTTTGCTTTTTCCATTTTTCCAATTTTATAATACACTTCTGCCATTGGTAAGTTAAAATAATTGAATGGGATAGCTTCATTGGGCATAACCTCTAAGCATCTGTCAATAACGTTTTCAGCTCTTTCAAAATCACCTTCACGGATTAACGCTTCAGCTAATCTCACAAAGTTATTTCTGAAGTTCATTGTCATCCTCATATTAGTCTCGTCCAAGTAAACATTTGGATCCTGCATATTACCCCAATTGAATTTGTTGATAAGATTATCATACATAATATCTGTAGCAACTTCACCAGTTTGTCCATCAGCAGATTTAGCTAAATATGGAACAAACCTATATGCTAAACCTTCAAGTTGGAAGTACTTTTCCAAACCCATAAAATTGCCAGACCCCACTGTAATAGCAAAATAGATAGGTCTATCCCAATTAAAATTGGCAAGAATATCGAGCACCATCATTTCGTTTTTATTGATGCTACTGCCTTTAAGCTCCCATTTTATTTCATCTACTATTCTGTTTGAATCTTTGGCGGCTACAATTCCTTTTTGTAAAATATCTGCTTTATTTATTGGAATTTTCAATTTACTAGTAGGGCAGTAGTCCGCTTTTTGTCCATTACGAGTTAAGCCTTTAGTCTTATCATTGTCGCTTGCAATGAAGTTTACGACATCTTTTACATCAACATAACCTTTTCCATTATCTTTAATGATAACATAATCTCTAGTTCCTTGCTTATACTTATCCCATTCCATAGAACTAGGAATTGGCGCAGCGTCATAGGCGGCACGTTTCATTTGGTCGATATACCAATCCGTATTAAATAGACTTAGGTTAACTACTCTGATGTCTGTTCTAATCCCCTCCACCTCTTGAGCATACCATAATGGGAAAGTATCATTATCCCCATTAGTGAATATTATAGCATTGGGTGCACAGGAGTTCAAATAGTTAGCCGCAACATCTCTTGCAGTATAGCGGCCTGAACGATCGTGGTCATCCCAGTTCTCTTTAGCCATCAATGTAGGGACTAATAGTAAACACAAAGCTGTAGCTACTATAGAACTGTTTAGAGAAGAAAGCTTTTTAGAAAGAAAATTAATGACCGCTAGAACACCAAGCCCCACCCAAATAGAATAAGCGTAAAATGAACCAACATAGGCATAATCTCTTTCTCTAGGCTGGTAAGGGTATTGATTTAGATAAACCACAATAGCAAGTCCAGTAAATATAAACAGCAGTAAAACCACAAAAGCATCTTTGTTGTTTTTGTTGAATTGGTAAAGCATGCCAATAACTCCAAGTAAAAATGGCAGCATAAAATAGACGTTTCTCCCTTTGTTATTTGCCATATTATCTGGAATAATATCTTGAGGTCCAAGACCTCTTAAATTATTGTCTATGAAAGGAATTCCGCTAAGCCAATTACCTTTATTAATTTCCCCATGACCTTGTATATCATTTTGTCTACCAGAAAAATTCCACATGAAATATCGCCAATACATATGCCCAATTTGATAGCTGAAGAAATATTTTAAGTTCTGAGAAAATGTTGGAGGTCGTTTGGTATTCTTATGCCCACTCCATTGCTGATAAGCTTTAGCATGAGCCGATTGAGATGAACTCCACATTCTTGGGAAAAAGCTTGAAAACTTAGGATCATAAACCGGTTTTGAATTCTTTCGGTCATTTGTTATCACATATTCTCCTTTATCTTCGTCTTTAGTGTAAACAGGATTGCCGTCTTTTAAATCAATGATTTTTGCATTGTAATATTGCCCATTTAAAATAGGCCAATCTCCGTATTGCTCTCTGTTTAAGTAAGCTAGTAAACTTACCGCATCCTCAGGATTGTTTTCATCAATAGGAGTATCTGCATTTGATCTAATTACTAGTATAAAAAATGTTGAATATCCAATCAGAATTGCGGCAAAACTAACCAGTGAAATTCCCATAACATCCTTATTGTTCTTTTTGGCATAGATTAGTCCAAAAACAATTCCAGAGATTATAAGGATAAAATATATGATAGTTCCTGTATTAAAAGGTAGCCCTACAGTGTTGATGAAAAATAACTCAAATTTTCCAGCTAAATTTACTATTCCAGGAATTATAAACCCTTGTAATCCGCCAGTAACTATGACAGCTAAAAGAAACACCTTCAATAATGCGAATTTATTTACTTCATGTTTCTTGAAGAAATAAATAAATATTACAGCAGGTATAGCTAATAAATTAAGCAAGTGAACACCAATTGATAAACCTATTAGATAAGCAATAAAAATAATCCATCTCGATGCATATTTATCATCCGCTTCACTCTCCCACTTTAAAATTGCCCAAAATGTTATAGCGGTGAAAAAGGAAGACATGGCATAAACCTCTCCTTCAGTTGCAGAAAACCAGAAAGAATCAGAAAAGGTATATGTTAATGCACCAACTAAAGCACTTCCGAATATGGCAATTTTATTAGCTAGAGTTGCTGTTTCTTGAGAATTAACAATTTTCTTGGCAAGAGCACTAATGGACCAGAACAAAAACAAAATAGTTAGTGCGCTACACAATGCAGACATGATGTTTATCATGAATGCTATATTTGTAACATCACTTGCAAAGAGACTAAAAAATCTACCAATGAGCTGAAAGAATGGCGCGCCAGGTGGGTGTCCGACTTCAAGTTTGTATGCGGTACTAATGTATTCTCCACAGTCCCAAAAACTAACTGTGGGCTCAATAGTAGCATAATATGTAATAAAAGCTATGGTGAAAGCTATCCATCCAAATAAATTATTCAGCTTAGAGTAAGTCATAATGTTTAAAGCAGTTTTGATTTGTAGGCGAATTTAATAAATTAATTTATCAAAATCTTTGTAAATTAACACATATAAAATAAAATATTTGATTCTTTGCAAAAGAACTTTAAATTGTTATTTTTGCTGCCCTTAATTGCCCGATGGTGTAACTGGCAACACGTCTGGTTTTGGTCCAGAAGAGTCTAGGTTCGAGCCCTAGTCGGGTAACTTTTTTCAGCATATATAAAAAGCTCAAAAATAAGTGTATATTTGCTATACGTATAAATCTTAACAACCAATTTTAACAAGTTACTAATATGAAAAGTATTCTACAAAAAAATACTAATCTTAACCTAGCTTTAGCATTAATATTCTCTTTTTTCACATTGTCTTTAACAGCACAGGATTTTTCTCCTGAAGTTTCCTTTAATTTAGACAATTCTGTAATGGGAGAAGCAACAACTTTCTCTTTTGAAATATCACAATCTGAAGGCGAGACTGATATTGCCAACAGCACAATAACTACTGATGGTGGTTCTTTTGATATTGCTTCATTAACTGTTGGAGACATTGTAGGAAGTGGCTCTGGATTTATTGGTGGTGGTTCAAGTAGTGGAGAATTCAGCTTAGTAGTTAATGCTCTCACTGAAAATAGTGCCGACCTTAATGTTGTTGATTTCAATTCAGAAGTAATTGGCATGATGAACATTTCCAACTCTTCAAATAATGGTGTTTCAATTTATTCTTCAAACACTTACGAAGACGGCAATAATGTAACCGCTGGAAATAATCAACAAGTTGAATTAGCGGGAATATTTATCAATCCTATGAGTTCATTTGTAACTCTTAGTTCTTCTATATTTTCTGAGCTTGACCCTAATGGTCCTTCTGCCGATTATTCAACGCAATGGGATTTAATGGCTGATTTTAGCCCAGAAGTATTAGTTACTCTTAGCAGCTCAGAACCTTCAACTTTCACGGACTTAACATTTAGCGTTAGTCAAGATGCCGGTGAAGAAGATATGGCTAGTGTTACTTACGCTTTCGATGGTGGTTCATTTGCAATTTCTTCAATGACAGTAGGCGACGTAGTTGGTAATGGTAGTGGTTCATTTGGCGGCGGTTTTGCCTCTGGAGATTACTCAATAGTGGTTGACCAAGTAACAGCTACAACTGCTGTGTTGAATGCAGTTGATGGCGAGAATGTTATTGCAACTTTTTCTATAGTAAATTATGAAGATGGTGGTGCTGAAATTTCTTCTACTTCACCAGGTGATGATAATACAACAACGGCTGGAAATAGCAACGATTTTACACTAGAGGGTATTTTCGTTACACCTGATTCTGACATGTTAACAATGACAGCTGATTTTGTGTCTGAAATAAACCTTAGTCAAACAAATACCTTTGAAGTTACATTGGAAGAAGTGGTTGATTTTAGCCCTGAACTTGAAGTGGTGTTTGCTAACAATGACTGTAATGCAGCTACTGATATGACATTTACAATTTCACAAGATAATGGTGAAATTGATATGGCATCATCTATACTAACAATGACTGGTGGTTCTTTTGATTTTTCATCTTCAGAAGTTGGTGACCTAGTAGGAACTGGCTCAGGTTTTTACGGAGGAGATAATACTTTTAATTTAAGTCTATACGTAGATGAGGTAACAGCTACAGGTGCAGTAATATTAGCAGTTAATGATGATGATGAAACACAAACATCTTCATTTACAATTACAAACTTAGCTGAAGGCGTTCAAATTTCGACTACATCTCCTGGTGATGATAATACAACAACACTTGGTAATAGTACAGCAGTAACTCTTTCAGGCGTATTTGTAAATCCAAATGAAGGTGACTATGAATTTTATGGATCTTTCACATCTGAATTAAATAACTCTTCTGAATTTGATGGCGCATATAGTGTTGTTTGCCCATGTGAAGATGTTGAAGTATCTGAAGCATTTACACTGTGTGCAGGTGAAACTTTAACTATTGGAGAAAACACTTATGATGAAGCAGGCGAGTATGTTAATGTATACGCTTTAGCATCAGGTTGTGACAGTACAGTAACAACTACATTATCTTTCTTTGATGTAGTAGCTACACCAACAATTTCTGGAGAAACAAATGCAACTGAAAATGAAAGTTACGATTATAATGTTGATGTAGAAGATGAATCTACTTTACAGTGGGGTGTTGTAAACGGAGAAGTCAACTCTGGTCAAGGTACTGCTACAGCAAACATTACTTGGGGTGATGGGCCTTCAACAGGATCAGTATGGTTTTTGTTGACAGACGAAAACGGATGTAAAGCTGATACAGCTTTCTTAGACGTTACCATCTCAGAAACAGTAGGAATTACTGAGAACACATTATTAGGAGTAAACGTTTACCCTAACCCATTTAAAGAGTTTACAACGGTAGAGTTTAACAACCCTAACAATGATACTTACCGTATCAGTCTTATGGATGCTAGAGGACGTACAGTAATGAATACATCAACGCAGTCTAGTCAACTCATTATTAAAAAAGAAAATCTAAAAGAAGGAATCTATTTCCTTGAGTTTGACGGAAAAAATAAATCACGACAAATAGTAGTGATTCAGTAAGAATTTAAAGCCCCAATTTTGGGGCTTTTTTTTGTCCTATTTAGTAGCTAAAGAATGTTGCTATAAGTGCGAGAATTGTAGGTTAAACACAGTTCTAGGATATAATATAATAATCATCTTTTGCATATTCTTTAAAAAGCATTACATTTGCACAAGAAATTATTTGATATACGAGGGGGCATGCAGCCCCTTCTTTTATTAGTTATGCTAAGTAAAGAAAAAGTACAAGAGTTAATTGATGAGTTCATATCAGCGAATGAGGCTGTGTTTTTGGTGTCATTTAAAATGAGCCCATCAAATCAAATCGAAGTTCTAATTGACTCTATTGATGGAATTAGTGTCAAGAACTGTATTGAGCTGAGCAGACATATTGAAGGTAATTTTGATAGAGAAGAAGTAGACTTCTCACTGTTAGTATCAAGTGCAGGCTTGAGTGAGCCTTTTAAAGTGTTTAAACAATACAAAAAAAACATTGGCAAAAATGTTAATGTTTTTCTCAAAGAAGGAAAGAAATTATTTGGCAAAATGATTGAGGCCGAAGAAGGAAAAGGAATTACACTTGAGACTACACGAAAAGAAAAAGTAGGAAAAAAGAAAACAAATATTATTGAACAACATTCTTTTAGTTTCGATCAGATAGATAAAACTAAGATTGTTATCTCATTTTAAATAAGTAATTAAAGATGAATGCAACAAATCTAATTGAGTCATTTTCAGAGTTTAAAGAGTTTAAGAACATCGATCGTGAAACCATGATGAACGTACTTGAAGATGTTTTTAGAGGTGTTATGATAAAACAATACGGCACTGATGAAAATATCGATGTCATTATAAATATTGACAAAGGCGATTTAGAAATCTGGAGAAATAGAGAAATTGTAGGCGATGCCGATTTAGAAGACTCTAACCTTCAAATAGCATATACCGATGCGATTAAGATTGAACCAGACTTTGAAATTGGAGAAGAAGTTTCGGAACAAGTTTTCTTAGAAGACTTCGGAAGAAGACAAGTATTATCACTTCGTCAAACACTTACTTCACGAATTTTGGATCTAGAGAAAAAAGAAGTTTTTGATAGATATGAAGATAGAATCGGTGAAATCATTAACGGTGAAGTTTATCAAGTTTGGAGAAACGAAATCCTAATTTTAGATGGAGAAGAAAATGAATTAATATTACCAAAGTCTGAAGCAATTCCTAGTGATTTTTTCAAAAAAGGAGACACCGTTAGGGCCGTAGTGAAAAGTGTAGAAATGAGAAATCACAATCCGTTGATTGTACTTTCAAGAACTGCTCCAGAATTTTTAGCACGTCTCTTTGAACAAGAAGTACCAGAAGTTTTTGACGGATTGATTACCATAAAGAAAATTGTCCGTGTCCCTGGAGAAAGAGCTAAAGTAGCTGTAGAATCTTATGACGAGAGAATAGATCCAGTAGGAGCATGTGTAGGTATGAAAGGTGCACGTATTCATGGAATTGTTAGAGAGCTTAGAAATGAGAATATTGATGTTATAAATTACACAGATAACATTCAGTTATTTATTACTAGAGCACTTAATCCAGCCAAAGTATCGTCAATTCAACTCGATGAAGAAACGACTAAAGCAGATGTATATTTGCACCCAGATCAAGTTTCTTTGGCTATTGGTAAAGGCGGATTTAATATTAGATTAGCGAGTATGCTTACAGGCTACGAAATAGATGTTTATAGAAACATTGATGAAGCAGATGATGATGTTGAATTAACAGAATTTACAGACGAAATAGAAGGGTGGATAATTGATGAGTTGAAATCAATTGGATGCGATACAGCAAGAGATGTTATTAAATTAGATAAAACTGATCTTGTTAAGCGTACAGATTTAGAAGAAGAGACAGTGAATGAAATACTAAGTATTTTAAAAGCAGAGCTCGAATAACTTTAAATTAAATTATGTCAGGAGTGTCACAAAGACTATCAAAAGTTGCTAAAGAATTTAATGTAGGTGTAGATACTATTTTAGATTTTTTAGAAAGTAAGGGAATAGATAATTTGAATAGAAATTCAAAGATATCTCCTGAAACATATGAAGTGCTCGTTGATGAGTATCAGCCAGACAAAAAAGTCAAAGCAGAGGCTAAAGAATTAAAGAAGGCCGAAGATGACCTAAAGCCAAAAGTTAAAAAGGAAATAGAAACGGTTAGAGTTGAAACGCCTAAAATAGAAGGGCTTAAAATTGTTTCAAAAGTTGATATCAATCCATCAAAAACTGTTGAGCTAGAAGTAAAAGACAAAGAAGAAGAGGTTGAGCCAGAAAAAATTGAAGCTCCTGTAGTAGAAAAAGTGGCAGCCGAGCAGCCCCTAAAGGCTGAGGAACCAAAAGTTGCCGAAGAGGTTAAAGATGAGCCAAAAGAATCAGTCCCACCAACAAAGAAAAAAGAAGCTAAAGTTTCTGAAGAAAAGAAAACAGATGAGTCTTCAATTATTCGTGGAAGAGCAAAGAAATTAGATGGACCGACCCTAGTATCTTCTGAAAAAATTGACTTAACTAAGTTTCAAAAACCTAAGAAAAAAACTCCGGTTGCATCATCTTCAGCAAATGTAGAAACTAAGAAGAAAAGAAAGCGAGTCTCAACAGGAGGAAATAGAGACAGACGACCTAACAGAGGCAAGCAAAATACAACTCCAAGAGTAGAACTTACACCAGAACAAATACAAAAACAAGTAAGAGAAAACCTTGCTAAACTTCAAAGTGGAGGAAAGAACAAAGGAGCTAAACTTAGAAGAGAAAAAAGACAAGCTCGGAAAGAGCAAGAAGAAATTAATCTGATTAAATCAGAAGAAGAAAGCAAAACAATTCAGGTAACAGAATTTGTTACTACGGCCGAATTTGCACAACTAATGAGTGTGGAGCCAACCCAAATTATTTCAGCATGTTTCTCATTAGGAATGATGGTTACTCAAAATCAAAGACTTGACGCCGAAACACTTTCAATTGTAGCTGAAGAGTTTGGATTTACCGTTGAATTTGTCGGTGCTGAAGTACAAGAGTCTATACAGCAAGAAGAAGATATCGAAGAGAACCTGGTTTCAAGAGCACCAATAGTTACTGTTATGGGTCACGTAGATCATGGTAAAACATCTTTGCTTGACTACATTAGAGACGCAAATGTTATTAGTGGTGAGGCAGGGGGAATAACCCAGCACGTTGGAGCTTATGAGGTAAATCTAAAAGGAAAGAAAATTACATTTTTAGATACACCAGGTCACGAAGCCTTTACGGCGATGAGAGCTCGTGGAGCCCAAGTAACCGATGTGGTAATTATTGTTGTGGCAGCAGACGATAAAGTCATGCCACAAACAAAAGAAGCGATAAGCCATGCTCAAGCAGCAGGCGTACCTATGGTGTTTGCTTTGAATAAAATTGATAGAGAAACTGCAAACCCTGATAAAATTAAAGAACAATTAGCCAATGAAAATGTGTTGTTGGAAGATTGGGGAGGAAAGTTCCAATCACAAGAAATATCTGCCAAAACAGGTCTTGGAATTCCTGAACTTTTAGAAAAAGTATTATTAGAAGCCGAATTACTCGACTTAAAAGCAAACCCTGAGAAAAATGCTATCGGTACAGTAATCGAAGCTTCATTAGATAAAGGAAAAGGATACCTAACAACAATTCTGGTTGAATCTGGAACACTTAAAGTAGGAGACTATGTTTTAGCAGGATGTTTCTCAGGTAAAGTAAAAGCCTTACTTGATGAGCGAGAAAATAAAATGGAGAATGCAGGCCCATCCACTCCAGCGGTTCTATTAGGACTGAACGGAGCAGCTCAGGCAGGAGATAAGTTCAACGTGATGGATGATGAGCGTGAAGCTAAGAATATCGCTGCCAAAAGAATGCAACTCCAGAGAGAACAAGGAGTAAGAACGCAGAAGCACATCACTCTTGATGAAATAGGTAGACGATTAGCCTTAGGAGACTTTAAAGAATTAAACATCATCATTAAAGGTGACGTTGACGGATCCATTGAAGCACTTTCTGACTCACTGCAAAAACTATCTACCGATCAAATTGCTGTAAATATTATTCATAAATCTGTAGGTCAGATTTCAGAATCAGATGTTATGCTCGCAGCGGCATCTGATGCAGTAATCATTGGTTTCCAAGTTCGACCATCTGTTAATGCAAGAAAGCTAGCTGAAAAAGAACAAATCGATATTAGACTTTACTCAGTAATCTATAATGCCATTGAAGAACTTGAGAAAGCGATGGAAGGTATGTTGTCGCCAGATATCGAAGAGAAAGTAGTCTGTAATATCGAAATTAGAGAAACATTTAAGATATCTAAAATCGGTACAATCGCAGGATGTTATGTTCTTGACGGAAAAATAAACAGAAACACTAAGATTCGATTAATCCGCGATGGTATTGTAGTCTATTCAGGAGAATTAGCAACTTTAAAACGTTTTAAAGACGATGTTAAAGAAGTATCAGCAGGTTATGAGTGTGGATTAAGCATCAATAACTTTAATGATATAAAAGTAGGAGATATTGTCGAAGGTTTTGAAGAAGTTGAAGTGAAGAAAACTCTTCAATAATACTAGTCTTGCAATTCCAAATCTAATTCGAAATTCACAATAGAAGGGACAATGTACGTTCCTCTGTATTTTTTACTTATTTCTTTCTGAACTTTGTAAGCTTCAATTCTAGTAATAAAATCACCTACCTGTATTTTGTAGTAAGGAGATTTAAACTCTAAATATGTCTTAAGTTCAGGAAAATCTTGTGAGAAATTAGCCCTCACTTTTTGTGACTCCTCTCGACTTTGACTTTTGTCATGATGGATTTGCACCCTGAATCCATCAATGCCTTTCTTTAAGCTATTGATTTGAATTTGTTTTGATACCAAATTATCGATTCTACTTTCGTTTCTGTCATCAATTGAAGTGTTTTGTGACAAAATCGTAGAACTTACTAAGCAAAAACATAAAAAATATAGGGCTTTCATACGGCAAAGATAACTTATTTATTACTGTAAGTATATGAATTTGAGATTGATATAATACATAAACGAAGCTTTATTTAGAATGAGTATAAATTGTTGTAAAAATATCAAGTAGGACGCACTAAAAATTTAGGAATGTTCTAAATTTGTGGGCGTAAAAAGTGGCTCAATTCTATACTGAATATTATTTTATAAATATGGCTAAATTTATTAGATTAGATAAGCATCATTTCCTCTCAATTTTTTTATTAACATTTCTGTTCACATTTTTCTCTTTTACCTCTCATTCTCAGAGCATTGAAGAGGGGGAAAAGCTTTATCAGGCGAATTGTACAGCTTGTCATCAAATTGACAGTAAGCTGATTGGTCCAGCTTTACGAGGAGTTAGTGATAAATACTCTGAAGAGTGGTTAATAAAATGGATTAAAAATTCCGCTGAGTTAATTGCTTCAGGGGATGCTGATGCAATTGCAATTTACGAAGAGTACAATAAGTCTCTAATGACAGCCTTTCCTTACTTTTCTGATGAGGATGTCGTAAATATTCTTGCATATATTGAGGAGGCGCCTGCAAAACAAAAAGTAGCTGTTGCCTCTACCTCCGATGGCGGTGTAGTAGTTGATGAAAGTAAAACAGCAGACTATATAATTCTTACAATTTCTATAGTTCTATTATTAGTAGTAGCAGGATTATGGAAAGTAAAAAACACCTTAAAGGAAGCTTCAGGGGAAGAAAGTCAAGATTTCTTTGCGTCATCTGCTTCATTACTTAATTCTTATTTAGAAAGAAAGTCTTTAGTTGTGCTGACTGTTCTAGTACTAGCTGTCTTTGGATTAAATTCAGCTTGGAATTTAATGATAGGTGTTGGTGTAACTCAAGGCTATAAGCCAGAGCAACCTATAGCATTTTCTCACAAACTACATGCTGGAATGAACGGTGTTGACTGTAATTACTGTCACCACTCTGCCAGACATGGTAAGTCCGCTGCAATACCATCAGCAAATGTTTGTATGAACTGTCATACATATATTAGCGAAGGCCCTTCCGGAAAAGAAGAAATTCAAAAAATCTATGATGCTGTTGGTTTTGACCCTGAAAAAGGGAGATATATTGAGAATTATGAGCAAAAACCTATTAAGTGGGTGAGGATTCATAATTTACCAGATTTAGCATACTTCAACCACTCACAACATGTTGTCGCTGGAGGTATTGAATGTCAAGAATGCCATGGACCTATTGAAGAAATGGAAGTTGTAGAGCAGCATTCTGAATTGACAATGGGCTGGTGTATTGATTGTCACAGACAAACAGAAGTTAACGTTGCTGACAATGACTACTATGAAGAGATGCATGCTAAATTTAAGGAAAACCACCCCGATGAGGCGTTTAATGTTGAGGCAATTGGTGGTCTCGAATGTGGTAAGTGTCACTACTAAATCAAAAATTTAATTAGTTTAAGATATGACTAAGCAAAAGAAATACTGGAAAGGATTAGCAGAGTTAGCTAATGATCCAGCTATTGAAAATTTAAAACACAATGAGTTTGCTGAAAAGATTCCTGTTGATGATTTTCTTGGCGATAGCGAAACGCTTTCTAATTCAAACACATCTCGTAGAGACTTTTTGAAGTTTTTAGGTTTTAGTACTGCAGCAGCAACATTGGCAGCATGTGAAACTCCAGTTATAAAATCTATTCCTTACGTTGTTAAACCTGAAGAAATCACACCAGGTGTTGCCAATTGGTATGCATCCACCTTCTATGATGGTAATGACTTTGCAAACGTTTTAGTAAAAACTAGAGAAGGGCGTCCAATCTTTATCAAGTCTAACGACCTTACATCCGCTGCACCTAACGCAAGAGTTATTTCTTCTGTATTATCCTTATACGATTCAAACAGATTGAAAGGACCAATGCAAAATGGTAAAGAAGTTTCTTGGTCCGATGCTGATAATGATATCATTAAAAGACTTGCTGATGTAGAAGGTAATGTAGTTGTTTTAACAAACACTATTATTAGCCCAACAACACAGTCAGTAATCGATTCATTCTGCTCCAAACACAAGGCAACTCATATTCAATACGATGCCATTTCATATCAAGGCATGCTCGATGCTAATCTTGAATCTTTTGGTCATAGAGTAATTCCTACCTACAAATTAGACAAGGCAGATGTCCTAGTGTCTTTTGGCGCTGACTTTTTAGGAAGTTGGTTGAATGTAGGTTTTGAAAAACAGTACGCTTCCAATAGAAATCCAAAGTCTGGTAAAATGTCTCGTCATTTCCAGGTTGAAACAAATATGTCTTTATCAGGTTCAAATGCTGATGTAAGAATTCCGGTAAAACCGTCTGAAAAATTAAGTTTACTTCAAAATTTATATGACGCTTTAAAAGGTAATTCCTCTGCCGATGCAAGAATAAAAGACATGGTAAGTGAGTTGTCAGCAGCAAAAGGAAGATCTTTAGTAATATGTGACAGCAACGATAAAGCGGTTCAGATAATGGTAAATGCTATTAATGACTTGCTTTCTAACTATGGAGCAACTATTGATTTATCAAATCCATCATATCTGAATGCAGGAGACGATAATTCAGTAGCTCAACTTGTTGAAGATATGAATGCTGGAAAAGTTGGTGCTTTAATAATGAGTGGTGTTAACCCATCTTACACATTGTCAAACGCCGCTGATTTTAACTCAGGTTTAGAAAAAGTATCGCTTACAGTTTCTACAGCTTTAAGTATGGATGAAACATCAACTAATGTTGAATATGTATGTCCAGATCGTCATTATTTAGAAAGCTGGGGAGATGCGGAAGCATTCCACGGTCAACTATCATTTACACAGCCTACTATCCAACCCCTATTTGATAGTCGTCAGTTTCAAGACTCTGTATTGTCTTGGTCAGGATCAGACTCAGACTATTACTCTTTTGCAAAGAAGTATTGGAGAGGAAAAACATCATGGTCAAAATCAATTCATGATGGAGTAGCAAGTATATCAACTGAGCCATTAAGATTAACTTCTTTCTCAGCAAATATAACACCAATCACTAAAAATTCTGAGGGGTTAGAGTTAGCATTGTATCAGTCTAATTCTATCGGTGATGGTTCACAAGCCAACAACCCTTGGCTACAAGAATTACCTGATCCAATTTCAAGAGCATGTTGGGATAATTACATTACAATTTCAGCGACTACAGCTCGAGAAAATGGATTATCGAATTGGAATGGTTCCGACGGTTCATTAGACGGAGACGTTGTAAAGCTTACGGTTGGCGATAAAGTAATTGAGAAAGTTCCTGTATTAATTCAGCCTGGACAAGCAATAGGCACTATCGGTTTAGCTTTAGGCTATGGGCGTACAGCCTCCGGTAAAGTAGGAAACGGTGTAGGAGTAAATGCTTATACTTTAGTTTCCAATAACGACTACATAGCTTCAGGAGTTCAAATGGAGAAAGTAGAAGGAGAACACGGTTTTGCTTCTGTACAATTACATCACACAATGATGGGTAGAAGTCTTATTAAAGAAACTACCCTAGACGAATATAATGCCGATCCAAAATCTGGTAACCCTGACATTATGTTCGAAACACATAAAGGCAAGTTGTTTGCTGATGAGGTTACATTATGGAAAGAGCATGACCACGAAACAGGTCATTTCTGGAATTTATCCATTGACCTAACTTCTTGTATTGGCTGTAATGCATGTGTGGTAGCTTGTCATTCAGAAAACAATGTTCCTGTTGTTGGTAAAGAAGAGGTAAGAAAGAGTAGAGATATGCATTGGTTACGTATTGATAGATATTTCTCTAGTGATATGACTGAAGAAGTCGCTGAAGAACAAGATTTAGGAGCGGTATCTAAATACAAAGCAATGGAAGTTCCTTCAGAAAATCCAGATGTTGCTTACCAACCAGTAATGTGCCAGCACTGTAACCATGCTCCGTGTGAAACGGTTTGTCCAGTTGCAGCAACATCTCACAGTGCAGAAGGACAAAATCATATGGCCTACAACAGATGTGTAGGTACTCGTTATTGTGCAAACAACTGCCCATATAAAGTTCGTCGTTTCAATTGGTTCAATTATGCCGAAAACGATGCCTTTGATTATAATATGAATGACGATCTAGGTAAAATGGTATTAAATCCAGATGTTACCGTAAGAATTAGAGGAGTCATGGAAAAATGTAGTATGTGTGTTCAAATGATTCAAAAAACAAAACTTGATGCTAAACGAGATGGCAGAAAAGTTTTAGATAAAGATGCACAAACCGCTTGTTCAACAGCATGTCCAACAAATGCACTTGTATTTGGTGACGTTAATGACGAATCAAGTGAAGTAAGAACCCTAAAATCTGATGAAAGACAGTATTATTTACTCGAAGAGATAAACACTGCTCCTTCTGTGTTTTATCAGACAAAGATTAGAAATAGAAAAGCTTAATTTATAAATTATGCAAAAAGAAAGCCCTATAAGAGAGCCACTAATTTTAGGTAATAAAAGTTACCATGATATTACTGTTGACGTTGCTAAGCCCGTATTGGCTAAAGCCAACAAAATGTGGTGGATTGTATTTGGAATCTCATTAGTCTTATTTGTTTGGTGGATTTTATCTGTTGGATACACAATAGGTATAGGAATTGGTGTTTGGGGATTGAACAAAACTGTTGGATGGGCATGGGATATTACTAACTTCGTTTGGTGGGTGGGTATCGGTCATGCTGGAACGCTTATCTCAGCCGTACTATTACTGTTTAGACAGAAGTGGAGATTATCTATTAACCGTTCTGCAGAAGCGATGACTATTTTCGCAGTCGTTCAGGCGGCAATGTTCCCATTGATTCACATGGGACGTCCTTGGTTAGGCTATTTTGTGTTCCCTATTCCAAACACATTTGGATCATTATGGGTAAACTTTAATTCACCATTACTTTGGGACGTTTTTGCAATTTCAACCTATTTCTCTGTTTCTTTTGTATTCTGGTATGTTGGTTTAATTCCTGACTTTGCCATGATTAGAGATAAGGTTAATGAAAAGTATTGGCCTTTACGTAAAAAGGTATACAGTATTCTATCGTTTGGCTGGAGCGGAAGAGCTAAAGATTGGCAGCGATTTGAGGAAGTATCATTGGTATTAGCAGGTTTAGCTACTCCACTTGTATTCTCAGTACACTCTATTGTATCTTTTGACTTCGCAACCTCTGTTATCCCTGGATGGCATACTACTATATTCCCACCGTACTTTGTTGCTGGAGCAGTATTCTCTGGTTTTGCGATGGTACAAACCCTACTATTAGTGATGAGAAAAGTTGTTGGTCTTGAAGCTTACATTACTATAAAGCACGTAGAGTACATGAATATAGTTATCATGTTAACAGGTAACTTGGTAGGCATTGCTTACCTAACTGAGCTTTTCATGGCTTGGTATTCAGGTGTGGAATTTGAGCAATATGCTTTCTTAAATAGAGCTACTGGCCCTTATTGGTGGGCATATTGGAGTATGATGACGTGTAACGTTATCTCACCTCAATTAATGTGGTTCAAAAAATTAAGAACCAACATCGTATTTACATTTATATTAGCATTGTTTGTAAACATAGGTATGTGGTTTGAGCGATTTGTAATTATTGTAACATCTATTCACCGTGATTATTTACCATCAAGTTGGAGTATGTTCTCTCCGACTTATGTAGACATAGGTATTTTTGTGGGGTCAATTGGTTTCTTCTTTGTACTATTCCTATTGTATTCAAGAACATTCCCAGTAATTGCACAAGCCGAATTGAAAACGATTGTAAAATCTTCTAGTGAACAATATAAAAAGTAAAGACATGAGTAAAAAAGTCATTTACGGAATATTTGATGATGAAGAAGTTCTTCTTAAAAGTGTAAAAGAAGTTCGTTCAAAAGATATTTCCATTAAAGAAGTTTATTCGCCATTTCCTATTCACGGACTTGACCATGCCCTAGGCTTGGAAAGAACTCGATTGGCAATAGCGGCCTTCATCTATGGAGCTATAGGTTGTGCTTTAGCAATATGGATGACTTACTACATTATGATTTTAGACTGGCCTCAAAATATTGGTGGTAAACCAAGTTTTGCATACTATTTAAATATGCCGGCATTCGTTCCTATTATCTTTGAAATGACTGTATTATTCTCAGCCCATTTAATGGTAATAACTTATTTGTTTAAATCTAAACTATTTCCTGGCCAGGAGTCATCTAGCCCTGACCCACGTACAACAGATGATAAATTCCTAATGGAAATTGAATCTGATGATGATAAGAAAATCAGTGATTTATTAAAAAAGACTGGTGCAACAGAAATTAACGTTAAAGACATTGCATAAATGAAAACAGTATCTACTAAAATCCTTCTAATAGCGGTACCTTTTTTAGCGATATCGTTGTTTTTCTCGTCTTGTTCTAATAATGAGGATGGAAGACCTGGTTATGAATTTATGCCAGATATGTACCGTTCGCCTTCTTTAGAAATATATTCGTCAAATACCTTTTTCAAAGACAGTCTCAATGCACGTCAGCCTGTTGAGGGAACCATGCCACGTGGTTTTGTAGCCTTTGATTACGATAATACTCTAGAAGATTATCTTTTAGCGGGAAATGAATTGAAAAACCCTTTTGAAAACTCTGAAGAGAATTTAGAGAAAGGAAAAAAGTTATATCAAATGTTTTGTACCCATTGCCATGGAAAAAATGGTGACGGTAAAGGAAGCATTACACATCCAGTATATGGTGCTATCCCTGGTTATGCTGATGATGTGATGATTCGAAGAACTGGAGGAAATATGAACACTCTAGCAGATGGTAATATTTACCATGCAATCTATTATGGATTAAACGCTATGGGACCGCATAACACTCAGTTGAACGATACTGAAAGATGGCTAATTACCATGTACGTTAAAGAATTACAAAAAGGAAACTAAAATTATAAAGATTAAAACAACTGTTATATGTACACAGTAACTAAAAATACCAGATTAATCTCTTACGCTTTAATGCTAGTGGGTTTATTAGCCACTATCTTTGGTTTTGTTAACGATGCTCATAGAGCTTGGCCTAGCTTGATGGTTAATAACTATTTTTTCTTAGCCATTTCTGCATTTGCTATTTTCTTTATCGCATTGCAGTATGCTTCAGAGGCAGCTTGGGCAACACCTTTTAAGCGTGTAGCAGAAGGAATTACTTCTTACTTTATCGTTGGTGGTATCATTATGTTATTCATAATTATTGCAGGTAAGATGCACTGGAATCACATATGGCACTGGATGGCAGATGGTATTATGGATCCAAATGACGAACATTATGACGCCATTATTGCGGGTAAAGAAGGCTACCTTAATTTCCCTTTTTTCTTCCTAAGAGCTGTAGCCTATATCTTAGGATGGTGGTATGCTGCTAAACGACTCATTGAATTGTCAAGAAGAGAAGATGCTGAAGGAGGATTAAAAAGCTATAAAGCAAGCATAACCACATCAGTAATATTCATAGTTTTCTTTGGTTACACCTCTTCTATGATGGCTTGGGATTGGATAATGTCGATTGATACTCACTGGTTTAGTACATTGTTTGGATGGTTTGTTTTCTCCTCTATGGGAGTAACTGGCTTTACGATGATTGCAATGATTGCGATATTCCTAAAACGAAAAGGTTATTTAGAGCAGGTTAATGAAAACCATATCCATGATTTAGGTAAATGGATTTTTGCATTTAGCATTTTATGGACGTATATGTGGTTCTCTCAGTTTATGCTAATTTGGTACTCTAATATCCCAGAAGAAGTAACATATTACATGGCACGTTGGGATAACTACAATGCTTTATTTTGGATTACATCCGTTATCAACTTCATATTCCCTTTATTAATTTTAATGAGTCGAGACAGCAAAAGAAATTTTGGCTATGTAATGACCGTTGGTGTTATAGTTTTAATTGGACATTGGTGTAATGTGTTTTTGTTGATTGAGCCTGGTGTAATGAAAGATCACTGGCATATTGGGTTCACTGAAATAGGTATGTTTGCTGGATTTTTAGGCTTATTCCTACTCATTGTAAATAAAGCCTTAACAAAGGCACCATTATTTGTAAAGAATCACCCTTTTGCTGATGAGAGTGTTCATCATCACATATAGATATATATTATTAGATAACAAAAAAACAAATAAGCGAAAATGACTACTTTTTTAAGCTTTTTAATCATAACCCTAACAGTAATTGGACTAGTACAAGTTGTTCGAATAATCGAGTTGGCTACAAAGTTAAAAGGTCCACAAGACAAGATAATTACTGATCAAGATAACCGCTACAATGCACTTGCAATGTTGATAGTAGGTTTAGGATTTACGGCCTTTGTTGCCTATTCTTTCAAGTTATGGGGACATTTAATACTACCTGACCCTGTAAGTGTACACGGTGAAGGGATAAAACTATTGTGGGATACCACTATGGTTCTAATTCTTGTTACCTTTTTCATCACACAAACTTTATTATTTGTATTTACATATAAATACAGAGGTAGAGAAGGAAATACAGCTCTTTTCCAAACCCACAATAATAAATTAGAGTTACTATGGACATCTGTTCCAGCTTTTGTTTTAACAGGTTTAATATTGTTTGGATTAAGCACTTGGAACAATACTATGGTGCCTGATACTACTAACGCAAAAATTGTAGAGGTATATGCTCAACAATTTAACTGGACAGCTCGATATGCTGGAGATGATAATCAGTTAGGTAGAGCTCATTATACCTTGATTGGTGGGGTTAACACTTTGGGTGTTGACATTAACGACTCAACCTCATTTGATGATAAAGTTGTTAGAGAGATTCACCTTCCTGTTAATCAGCAAGTGCTGATGAAGTTTAGGTCTCAAGATGTGATTCATTCAGCATACCTTCCTCATTTTAATGTACAGATGAACTGTGTCCCAGGTATGAATACTCAATTTGCGTTTACGCCAACCAAGACAACCAAAGAAATGAGGGAAGATCCTGAGATGATTGAGCGTATGGAAAATATTAACGATGCAAGAGCAAAACGAGGCGATTCTCCTGTTGAATTTGATTATGTTCTACTTTGCAATAAAATTTGTGGTTCTGCCCACTACAATATGCAGATTAAAGTAATTGTTGAAACCCAAGAAGAATATGATGCTTGGCTTAAGGAACAAGAGACTTTCAAGACTCTAGTAAGTTCAAACTAAAAATATAGATTAAGAAGAATAATTATGTCAGATAATCACGAACACCACCACGAAGAAACATTCATTTCCAAGTACGTTTTTAGTACTGACCATAAGATGATTGCTAAGCAATTTCTTATTACGGCGATGGTAATGGGTGTCATTGCGATTTTAATGTCTGTATTTTTCAGAATGCAATTGGCATGGCCCGCAGAAGGCTACCCTATACTTGAAACATTTTTAGGTAAGTGGGCTCCTGATGGGGTAATGGATCCAAATATCTATTTAGCATTAGTAACCATTCACGGAACAATCATGGTGTTCTTTGTATTGACTGGCGGACTTAGTGGTACATTTTTTAACCTACTTATTCCACTGCAAATTGGAGCAAGAGATATGGCATCAGGATTCCTGAATATGTTATCCTATTGGTTCTTCTTTGTATCTTCAGTAGTTATGGTTATATCCTTATTTGTGACCTCTGGACCCGCAGCTGCTGGTTGGACTATTTATCCGCCATTGAGTGCCTTGCCACAAGCCATGCCTGGCTCTGGTTTAGGAATGACGCTTTGGTTAGTGAGTATGTCTTTATTTATTGTTTCAGCATTATTAGGTGGACTAAACTATATTGTAACTATACTGAACTTGAGAACTAAAGGAATGTCAATGACTAGACTCCCTCTAACAATGTGGGCGTTTTTAGTAACGGCAATTTTAGGTGTGTTATCTTTCCCAGTATTATTATCAGCAGCTTTATTGTTGATTTTCGATAGAGGGTTTGGTACAGCCTTTTACCTATCAGACATCATGATTCAAGGTGAAATGTTGACACAAACGGGCGGTTCTCCGGTATTGTTCCAACACTTATTCTGGTTTTTAGGACACCCTGAGGTATATATTGTATTACTACCTGCACTAGGTATTACGTCAGAGGTAGTATCTACCAGTTCTCGTAAGCCTATATTTGGTTATAGAGCGATGGTTGGCTCTATCTTAGCTATCGGTTTCCTATCCTTTATAGTATGGGGTCACCATATGTTTATGACAGGAATGAACCCATTTTTAGGTTCTGTATTTACATTCACAACTTTATTAATTGCTATTCCTTCGGCAGTAAAGGTGTTTAACTACCTTACTACTCTTTGGAAAGGAAACATACAATTTACTCCTGCAATGCTATTCTCAATAGGTTTGGTTTCTACCTTTATTTCTGGTGGACTAACAGGGCTTATCTTAGGAGATAGTGCATTAGATATAAATGTACATGATACTTACTTTGTAGTGGCTCACTTCCATATTGTAATGGGACTGTCTGCTATCTTCGGGATGTTTGCTGGAGTATATCATTGGTTCCCAAAAATGTATGGTAAGATGATGAATAAAAACCTTGGTTATGTTCACTTTTGGCTAACCTTCATTTCTGCCTATGGTGTGTTCTACCCCATGCATTTTGTAGGCTTGGCAGGTGTACCAAGACGATATTACTCTAACACTGCTTTCCCAATGTTTGACGGATTAGTAGAAATCAATGAGTTGATAACGGTCTTTGCTATTTTAGGAGCAGTTGCTCAGGTATTCTTCTTCTTCAATTTCTTCTACAGTATTTACAGAGGAAAAGACGCTCCACAAAACCCATGGCGTTCGAATACATTAGAATGGACAACACCTACACACGACAGAATACACGGTAACTGGCCAGGTGAAATACCTAGCGTTCACCGTTGGGCATACGACTACAGTAAGCCAGGTGCTGATGAAGATTTTGTATCTCAAATAGTGCCGCTCAAAGAGGGTGAAGAAGAACATTAGCCGTTTTCTTAAAACATATTTAATAAGGAAGCCTCATTGAAAGATGGGGTTTTTATATCATGATGTAATTAATCCTTACAGAAGACCTTTTATTATGAAAAAACAACTCAATGTTTCTAAAGAATCCAATTTTAGTATTGATTTTTATTTTGATGAATTTCATGATATCTATTTTAAACTAACCAATAATTCAAATTCTGAAACTTTTGAAACTTATTTTGCTGGTTATGAAATTCATTATTGGTCTAATTAATTGAGAAAGTGGTTAGAGCGTATTGTTAAAGGTTCAAAGCACACACTTTTAAGGTATAATGCAGAAAGTCTTGAGCCTTCATTATGGTTTTATATCAAAGATAATCGTTACTATTTTAAAATTATAGAAGAATATTCACCATTGAGACCACCATTTTTTGAAGTTCAAATTATAAATCACAGGTTATTCATTAATGAAATTTACATAAAATACCTTCAATTACTTCAAGACTTAGTTAAGAAAAAAGATAAAGGTGAACATATAGATAGTTGGAATAAGTCTCTTGAAGATTTTAAGTCTAGTAAGATTGAAAAATTCATCGATTAAAATTAAATAGTCATAAAAAAAAATCTTTTTTTGTTTCAAATTTTGTCAACAACTATAGCCTCTAAAGTAATTTAAACAGAGATATAATCATTCTTGGAATCATTTTGATGTAACCTACAGTTATTAATTTTCGTACAATCAAGCACACTAACCCTTCTTTATAAAACTTGTGTGCCTATGAAAATTAAAATTTGGACATTTATTTTTTTACTTCTTTTTGGTTTAGAAATTCAAGCCTTAAATTCCTTCAGCCATTCGGTTTATTTTGATATTAATCAAAGTATTTTGAGTGCTGAGGAGTTTAAGAAGTTTGAAAGCTATATCCAAAACGTGTCCAAAGAAAACAAGGTCATTAAAATAGAGGTGTTGGGGTACTGTGACGATATTGAACATGAAAGCATAGTATTGAACTTATCTAAAAAACGCTCTAACTATATCAAGAAAAAATTAAAACAAGTATTTGATAAGCAAGAACTAAAACAGATTAATTGGTGTCATAAGCTAGATTGGCAATCTATGGATACTGAGCAAATAAATTCCCTTTTGGCAAAGTACAGGCGTATTGATATTGTTTTCAATATTGAAGAATACAAAGGCTCTGCTTCAGCTACAATTCAAAAAGGCGACAAATTTATTCTAAACGGTATTCTTTTTAAAGGTGGCGAGGATATCTTACTTGAAGAGTCTATGCCTACTCTCAAAACCTTGTATAATGAGTTGATAAAGAACCCTAATTTGATAATTCAAATTCAAGGGCATATTTATGATGCTGATTTTACCTTTAAAGAAATGTCAACAAATGAAATGACTCTATCGGCCCGTAGAGCCAAACGCATTTTTGATTACCTACTCTTCAAAGGCATTGATGAGTCTAGGTTATCATACATTGGTTTTGAAGGTCAATTCCCTCTTGGCAAAGGCCCTAAGTATGATAGGCGAGTAGAGGTGGAAATAATAGCTGTCTAAAGCTATTTCGTTTGCTTCTATTTTAGTTTATCTTTGTTCTAAATGAACGATAATTTAAATCCGGAAAGAGAATCCCTTTCTAAGGTAGATTTAGAACTTGACAAGGCATTACGTCCCAAGCAGTTTTATGATTTTAGTGGTCAACCCAAAGTAGTTGAAAACCTAAAAGTCTTTGTTAGTGCTGCAAAAATGAGAGGCGAAGCACTTGACCACGTTTTATTACATGGTCCTCCAGGATTAGGAAAGACTACCCTCTCAAATATTATTGCCAATGAGATGGGTGTAGGAATTAAAATCAGTTCTGGGCCTGTACTAGACAAACCAGGTGACCTTGCAGGTTTATTGACTAATCTCGAAGAAGGGGATATTTTATTCATTGACGAAATACACCGTTTGAGTCCAATTGTAGAAGAGTATTTATATTCCGCTATGGAAGATTTCAAGATTGATATTATGATTGAGTCAGGGCCAAATGCCAGAGCCGTTCAAATAGAGCTCAATCCCTTTACATTAATCGGCGCTACCACACGCTCAGGCTTGCTTACGGCTCCTCTAAGAGCGCGATTCGGAATCAACTCACGATTAGAGTATTATAAAATTGAAACACTTTCAGACATCGTTAATCGTTCGTCTAGTATTTTAGATATTTCCATTTCAAAATCCGCAGCTGATGAAATTGCAGGGCGAAGCAGAGGAACGCCACGTATTGCTAACGCCTTGTTGCGTCGAGTCAGAGATTTTGCTCAAGTCAAAGGAGACGGAACCATAACTCTTGACATCACTCATATTGCCTTAGACGCCCTAAATGTAGATGCTCATGGACTCGACGAAATGGATAACCGTATTCTATTAGCAATAATTGATAAGTTTAAAGGAGGCCCAGTTGGATTAACTACTATTGCTACGGCAGTTGGAGAACAAAGCGGTACTATTGAAGAAGTGTATGAGCCTTTCCTAATTCAAGAAGGCTATCTTATGCGTACCCCAAGAGGTAGACAAGCTACCGAAAAAGCGTATCAACACTTAGGTTTAAATCCATCTTCACAAATCGGTGGACTCTTCGAATAAATCGTACAAAAAGATAATTTCTGAGGAAGCACTTCGCTTGGGCTTTTCATATTGTGGCTTTTCCAAAGCAGACTTTTTAGAAGAAGAAGCCCCTCGTTTAGAAAAATGGCTAAATGATAATTATCACGGTGAGATGTCTTATATGGCGAATCATTTTGATATAAGATTAGACCCCAGACTATTGGTTGACAATGCCAAAACAGTGGTTTCACTATTACTAAATTACTACACCGATGAGCCTCAAAATCCAGACGCACCAAAGCTATCTAAATATGCCTATGGAGAAGATTATCATTTTGTAATAAAAGATAAACTAAAGAGCTTACTTGCTTTTATTCAAGATGAAATAGGAGAGGTCAATGGACGTGTATTTGTCGATAGCGCCCCCGTAATGGATAAAGCATGGGCAGTAAAAGGGGGCTTAGGTTGGATGGGTAAAAACACCAATATCATAAACAAGACAAAAGGTTCTTTTTTCTTTATTGCAGAGTTGATCATTGATTTAGAGTTAGAGCCAGATAATGCTGTACTAGACCATTGTGGCACATGTACCGCTTGCATTGATGCTTGTCCAACACAAGCCATTATTGCACCTTACCAGATTGATGGAAGCAAGTGTATTTCCTATTTCACTATAGAGTTAAAAGAGTCTATTCCAAATGAAATGAAAGGTAAAATGGACGATTGGATGTTTGGTTGTGATGTGTGCCAAGACGTTTGCCCTTGGAATAGATTTTCCATTCAGCATAACGAAGAACGTTTTAGACCTCATCCAGATTTATTGGATATGACAAAAGACGATTGGAATGAAATGAATGAGCTTACCTTCAATAAAGTATTTAAAAAATCGGCTGTAAAACGAACAAAATTTTCTGGTTTGAAGAGAAATTTAGACTTTCTTAAATAGTACTTTCAAAAACCTCAATAATTACACTTTTGTAGTTAGAAAAAGTTGTCAGACACCAGATTTTCAATAATAGAAGCTCGTGCTTGTTAAGAAGACCAGCAGATTTTCTTAGTTCTTTTTTAAATAACTGTTTGTCAAAAGAAACTTTTTGAAGGATAGTTTGGCAAAACTTGAGCATAATAATATTGTTTTTACCAAAACGTAGAGAAGACTCTATTTATTGCCCCACTGATAAGAGTCTAATTCTAAACTACTTAATGAAATTACTCTATCCACTACGGTCGAGGCAAGCTCTTCAAATGTGGTAGGATTGCTATAAAAAGAAGGTGTAGCTGGACAAATTATACCACCCGCTTCAGTAATAGTCTTCATATTATTGATATGAATAAGATTCAAAGGGGAATCTCGTGCAACTAAAATTAGTTTTCTTCTCTCTTTTAATATAACATCAGCCGATCTAGTCGTTAGGTCGTTAGAAATGCCTTGCGCTATTCGTCCTAAAGTACCCATAGAGCATGGACAAATAATCATTGTTTCAAAGCGTGCAGAACCCGATGCAAAAGGAGCAGTAAAATCTTGTGGAGAATAAAATTTGAAAGGCAAATCCTTATAATCTGTATTTCCAAGTTCAGTTTTCCAAACATATTTAGCATTATCCGACATAAGCACTCCCACCTCATCAACTTGATCAGATAGTTGTTGTAGTCTGTCAAACAACACTTTAGCATAGATGGCACCACTTGCACCACTCACCGAAACGACTATTTTTTGTTTCTTACTCATTCAGAGTACAAATATCGGAAAGAAAAACTTAATATGGAATTATATTTCCCTTTGTTTAATCCGTATGTAGCTCCTCCAGGATGGTCTTGAATAGGAGTGAATGGTAGTGAATTGGTGATTTCCCAGAACATAAATAGCCTTGGTTTTAATTTTATCCCTGCTGCTAATTTTGCTCCGATATCGAATTTGTAGTAATCACTTTTTGTGACGTCTTCATAGCCATAAATGTCATAGGTTTTGCCATCTACCAATACAGAAAAAAGTAATCCACCCTCATAAATAAAACCTTTTGATGATTTTTGTACACACCAAGATGTTTCGATATATGAAAGGTCTATGCGAAAATTACTATTGAGGTCATTGCTGCCTTTATCGATATAATACATGGCTAGTTCACCTCTGGTAGCTAAGTTTATAGGGTGGTTTACAAAAGAACCTATTTTTAGTCCTACTTTATTAAAACCACCTAACTGATCACCAGAAACTTGTGAGGTACTAATTCCACCAACAGCACCAGCTTTAAAATTTTGTGCCGAAAGAATGCTAGCAGTGAAAATAAATATGAATATTAATTTTAGTCGAATCATCTAAAGCTTACGCCAATACCAGCCGAGGTTATAGGGTAGTCTGAAAAAGTTTGATTGGCATAGACTGTAAATATAGCAAATTGAAGTCTAACTCCTGCAGCTGCTTGAAATACTGATTGACTTTCGAACTCCATATCCAAAGGGACATTAAATTCGATAACGTTAGTACTTCCCAATTGAAAATTAGTATTTGAACTGAATGAGGTTTTTACGGAATTATAACCCATACTTCCATAGGCCGTAATGAGGGCAAATTTCTTGGATACGATAAGATTATATGTGCTTGCATCAATGTTAAGGCTAACATCTTGTTTTACGCTTTGACTTTCGACTTCAAAAGAGGTTTTAAACTTAGTTAATGCCCCTTGAAAAGACAAATCGAAAGGTAATTTGTTCACTATCGGTATCCATTGTAGAATATCGTGCTTAATGCCTGCGCCATACAATTCGATAGAGCCCTCACCTATGAAACCAATGTCGTAATTATAAGCCGGTATATATCTTACATTTATTTCAGTGCCTTTAAAGAGTCCAATGCCTGCGTTCAAGGTTGGTATTGGAACAGCTGTTAGAGAAATATTCTGTTCAGGCATAGTGAATGTACTCGAAAAATTATCGCTTGTATAATCAATTTCGGCTCCCATACCTTCACCAAGAATGGATGGAGTAGAGTTATCACTGCTACTAAAATTAGGAATATCATTTGGATTAAATGATTTTTGCTCATCTGAAAGGGTTATCATGTTTATTGTAAGGCTCACATCAAAACCAGCTAGTTTATGAGGTTTAGCAGTATTGTACCAGCCGCTATTAAGTCCTGCTCCTATACTATTTGAAAAGGGTGAAAAATAGGCTGATAAGAATGCCTCTGCATCATCGCTATTAACGATATTGTTTTGTTGAGCACCAGATGTAAGAAATACAAATGCAAAAATTAAGGTTAAGACGTTTTTCATAGTCTAATTTCTTTAATCGGTTAGATGAATCTTTTCTGCTTGTAATACTTCTTTATTGCTGTCGTTGTATACGTATGCAACGACATTACAGTTACTTCTTACCCAAGATTCGTCAAGAGTGTAGTCATAGCTGAAGGTAGTGTTTGTATTACCCAATTGAATATTACTGCCCCAAGTACCATTCAGCACTTTTCGTAACACATGATTGTGCTCATAATCTTCAATTAAGCTTGAACCATCAATTTGCTTATAGATAACACCGTCTTCAGTAATACAAACTACTAACTTCAAACTGGTATTATCATCTGAAAGTCGTCTGGCTTCTACGTTTATGGTATTGTTTTCTTCAGAAATTGACAGTTCAATAGTTGGTATTTCAAGTAATTGACTACTTACTTCAGTCGCCCAATCAGTATATTCTTTGAGTATATTGTTTGGATAGCCTACTCTATTTACCATGCCAATTGGAAAGGCGTCAGGTCCAAAAAATTCAGCTAATTCATTACCTTCAGCTGTTCTAAAGTCTTCAACAAAATCGCCACTAGGCCTTGCGAAAAAGCCAGCATGAATGGCAATCCCAATGACCTTATCAGGGTATAACTCTTCTATGGTGTGAAGTTCAGATGATGCCGCTGGGCAGTTAGTACATTTGTATCCTGTAAAGTCTTCAACAAGAATTTTTTTGCCTAGCCAAGGGAAATTTGCGTTTGGGTCTGTGAAATTATCTTTCTCAATGGTGTCGCATGAGATAGTTAAACTTAGTACAAGTACGCTTAGAAAAATATAATAAGACTGTTTCATAATTAAAAGCTTGAAGTGATACTTAAAGTGAATCCATTAGAAGATGGCACGTTTTTACAAACTCCTCCTACACAAAATATCCCTTCACGTTTTTTACCATATCCTAATTCAAATCTATTCGTTCCTTTTGAATAACCACAACTAATGTTGAGGTAATGAACAGCTTCATAAGTTACACCATCTTGGCTTGTGTAGCCGCCATTGTATTGGTCTATAAAAGCAAAAAACCAGTGCGGCGAAAAGGTGTATTCTACTAAGCCCATTACCCAATCGCCTTGGTCTTTGTAGTACTCATCACTTTTATCAATAGAGAGATATTGAAACTCACTTCTGATGGTATGTTTGGGTTTAAGTTTGTAATTGACTTCGGCAATTCCAATTCTAGCATGGACGTTTTTTCCAATGATTTTCCCTTCAATCACATCCTTGTTGTAAATGAGGTCGAGATAGTTAAACATTAGTTTTACCTTTTTGCTAATTTTCTTTTTAATGTCGAAGTTTATGTCTCTAAAGTAAAGTTCTTCATCTAGAAGACTAAAGAACATAGGGCTATGTTCTCTGTTTATAGTTAATTCTGAAGGGCCTCCATTCAAAGCATTTATTCTGGAATAATTAATGTTTAACTGCGTTCCGTATTTACCACCAAGAGTGCTTTTCTTCTTAAAGGTATAATTTACTTGCCCTTGAAAGCCTAATTCTCCTAAAGGCTGTGTAGCAAAAGGGTAAAAGGCGGCTAATGTATATACGTGTTGCTTACTAATTGCAGGAATAAAATTTAAGGTTAATTCTTTTCCAGTTGCTCCTCGTTTTGAACGATAGTCCATATTATCTACTCTGTGGGCTTCAAGAATAATCCCTAATCCTCTTTCAGAGTATGTCAAATTTGCCATTAAAGCGTTGCCGGGAGCATAGTTATTGTAAGTCACTGAGCCAGCGGGGTCGTTGTACTTGTAGGCATATTCAGAGTTAAACGAAAACTTTCCTCTATTTAGGGTTGTTCTAAGAGCATATGCAGCTACATTTTCTGGAAGGTTATAAACAGGGTTATTATCTTCTTCAAAACGACTTATAAAGCTGCCACCCACAATGGCCTGAGTTTTGCTATTCTCAAGAGATAAGGCATCATTGATATTTAATTCGCCATCAATCCCTCGAATAATACCAGGTCCTTGTTCCCAAAACAACCTTTGTTTTGCTACAAAACCTTTTAGAGATAAACCTTTGACAGGATTATATTTTAATCGCACTCCGTCCATTGCATTGTCTATTCCTAAAGTTTTTTCCTCATAACTTCTAAAAATTAGGCCATTACCAAACTGCTCATAGAAATTACCTACAGTAATGTCTAGTCCATACACATTGTATTGAGCGAATCGGTAAGGAATTCCATTTCCGTTGAATCTTGAGTCAAAGTCTTGAAGAGCATTTAGATAGCTCTCGTAACGAATACCTGCTGTAAAATCTCCTTTATTGAAAAGGATGTTTGCATAGCCATTCATGAGCATAAACTCATCTACTTTTGAGGCATTAATTGAAGGGTCTTCTGAATAGGTCTGTGCATTGAAGTTAAAATCCCCTTGAATAGTTCCAGGGGAATTTTCTTGTCCGAATATTATAAATGGCAATAGCCCTAATAGGAGGAGATTTAATCTTTTCATTGTCTATTTTGATAGTGCTTCTATTTGCTCATATAATTCATACTCATCACCATCTTTGTAGCCAGTATGTTGCCAAACAATTTCTTTTTTCGAGTTTAGTAAGAATGTATGTGGCACTCCACCTACGCCCATAGCTCTTTTGAAATCACCGTTTGGATCACAATATACTTCGTATTCCCACATTTCGGAATTTACTTTTGGCTTTACTTTTGACATATTTCTTGCATCATCTATGGATATAGCAATAATTTTAACACCAGTTTCGTCTTGCCAATCTTCGTATACTTCGGCAATGGTAGATAATTCTTTGATGCAAGGCTTACACCATGTTGCCCAAAAACTGATAACAATCGGATTACCATCATTATCAAACTCTGATGAGTTTAAAATGGTATTTTCTAGTGTTTTAAGATCAACTTTTGGTAATGTCCTATTCTGAGAAAAGGCGATAAAATTGATGCTAATAAGAGCAATAATCAATAGGGATTTTTTCATAGTATTTTATTTTTTAAGCATTAAAAAAGGTCAGCAATTAGTTTTGGTTAATCTACTGACCTTTTTTGTTTTTAGCAAATTAACTCTTACTTGCTAACGGTAATTTTTACTGTGTTAGTTACACCATTAATTGTTAGGTGAGCAAAGTAAATGCCGTTAGTCATTCTATCAACGTTAATGTCTATGTTATTATTGCCAGGTTGAAGCGAATAATCATTAGACAAAATTGTTTCACCTAATACGTTTAATATATCTAATCTTACGTTTGAAGTTTTTGTTAAACTAAAAGATAATTTTGCATCAGATTGAATTGGGTTAGGAAATACAGAAAGAGCAATATTTGATTCTTCGTTGATACTTGATGGGTCTGCTGCTTGAGTATTTTCAAAAGAAGCGTCATCAGTATTTTCAAAATTTTGTACCATTTGTTCTGCAATTACCATACCGTTACTATTTTCAATTGACCAATTGCCATCAACACCACCATTAGTATTTGTTGATGCTGCAAGCCCATCGCCATAATAGTCATAAATTGTAAATTTAAAGCAACCTGTAGATGGAAGGTTAACATCCCAATCGTAAGATTGATTATTTCCTAGTGGATTTGTTGCATCATCTGAAGGTAGCTGTCCAGTACCAGTAATTCCAGCGTTAGCTTCATTACCCTCAAACCAAATCACATTATCATTTTCATCAGTAATCTCCATGTAGACTTCGTTTCCATAATTATCTGTTAAAAGATTAACAGTAACTTTTTGTGTGGTTTGAGCATTCGAAAAGTTAATAGAATGTGACATATTATTGTCAGCATTATTGTCGTCTGGAGTTGTTATTTCTATTTCAATAGTTTCGCTGTCAACCGTTACATTTCCAAAATCAATAGTTGTAGTTTGATATGTTTCTAAAGAACCGCTAAAGTCTTCTGTACCAATACTTTGGCCATTAGCAGACAATTCAACTGAAAAGTTACTTAATAATTCTGTTCCCATATTTTGAACTATAACAGAAAGATTACCTGATGCACTAGCTTCACAGCCTACAGGCATTATTGTTGTGTTGATGTCTAGTAAAGCAGCATTTGTGCCTGAAAAAGCTGCCATACAGTCGTCTAAATTACTGTAATGATTTGCAGCCGTAGCCTGACCAGATTCAGTGAGTGTTCTATTTGGGCAAATAGTGTAAATTATTGGCCAATAAGGAAGAGCATACAAGTCAGCTATATTGTTGTCATTAATAATTGGGAAATGAACTTCTTCTCCATTTGGTTCTAGCCAATTTCCTAAATCGCTGTTTTCTAATTCACTTTCTGGTGTGCCATCATCACCTTCGAACCAAAGAATCATTACATCATCAGTAGTATTAGCATTTACACCAGGTTCTCCAGCTGGACCGTGAGCAGCCCAAATTTCTTCAAAAGTTCCACCAGAGTGGTAGTTCCAACATGGACCACACCAAGTCGCACTGATATCTAAAATTACAGTATACCCCTGGTCAAGATAATCATAAAGTCTATGTTGGTTTCCATTCATATCTGTAGTAGTGAAGTCAGGAGCAATGGAGCCATCTGGTAACTGCGCACTAGTATTAAAAGTAAATGACAATAAAAACGCTAGTACTATTAAAATTGCTTTCATAAAATTGTATTAATTAAGTTTAGTTTGACACAAAATTAATAAAAAAAGACCATTATACAGCTTATAAGGACAATTATCCTTACGAAAAAAGAGCAGCCAAATTGGCTGCTCTCATGATTTATTAATAATTAAAATAACTTTCTAGTCTATTTTTATTAGCTTTTGAGAAATATTTAATGATGGAGATAATAATTCGACGGTATATATTCCTGCTTCTAGATGCTCTAATTTTAGTGGTATTGTATTAGCTCCAACATTTAGATTGACAGACTTTGATATTACCATTTCACCCAAAATGTTAAACACATTTAGCGCTACATTGTTGATTTTTTCTTTCATATCAACTTCTAATGTGCTAAGACCGTTTGTCGGATTTGGGTAGATAGAATTCTTCACAATAGAATTTTCCTTAATGGCAGAAACTTTTTTGTAAAGGAACTTACGTTTTAATGAGGCTTTATACTCATCGCCAAATATCTCAACAATTGTTGTGTTCTGACTTCCACTTAATAATCTGAAGAATGAAGGACCATCATCATGAGTCGGATAGTTATACATACCATTATTTTGACTGTCGTAAACCTCAAAGAAATAACAGCCGTCTGATTCTAAGCTTATACTTTGATCATCTTGTGGCTGTGGGTCATACTCAGTAGTGTTCGATGAATTTGAATATGGCCCTCCACTTTCTACAGTAGTGCCATTTAGGTCCTTAATTTCCCAACTTACTTGATTTCCAAAATTATCAGTTGTAATTTGTAAAGTCATATTGCCAGAACCTTCTTTGGCGAGTACAATGTTCTGATTCAAACTGTTATCGCTTTGCAAAACATCTTCACTAGTGATTTTGATTTCTAATGACGTCGGACCATCAATTTGAACGGTTCCAAAGTCTAATTCAACAAAACCGTAGGTGCTTATTGAGTTTCCACTGTATTGTTGAGTTGCAATTGAGTTGCTACCATCAAATACTTCTGCTGTAAAAGCAGTTACATTATCTGTTCCCATATTTTGAAATCTAGCTTTAACGTCAACATTTGTTCCGCAGGTTGTTTTTTCTCCTGTGTAGTCAAAAGTTGCTAAGTTTTTACCGTTTTGGGCATTTACACACTCACCAATTACACTATAATGGGCGTCTGCTGATATTGCACCAGATTCTGTTACAATCCTATTAGGACAAACGGTAAAAACGGTCGGATAATATACTAATTCATAACTTGATGCCACAGTTTCTTCATTGACTATTGGAAAATGTGTGCCAGTAATCCAATCGCCATAAGAATTTGAAGTTTCACCTTGTAAGTCCGCTAGTCCAGTATTTGATGACGACTCAATCATAAATACAAAAACATCATCTGTTGTATTTGCGCTTACGCCAGGCCAACCTGCAGGCCCATGCTCTTCCCACAATGTCTCTAAATGACCAGCTTGGTGGTACGACCAACAAGGACCGCACCATGTTGCATTTAAATCCATAACCACCGTATATCCACTGTCTAAAATATCATATAGAGTATGTGAGTTGCCTTCAATGTCTGTCACAGTAAAATTAGGACCAACGCTTCCGTCTGGAAGTTGTGCTTTTACACCAACTACAGATAAACAAATTAATAGTGTTGTTAAATAATTTTTCATGCTCATTTTTCTATTTAATAATTACTTTTTGTGTACTTGAATTTATTTCATTTGACAACTCAAGAATATATATCCCAGTTTCTAAAGCACTCACATCAACCTGAAATTTTCGTTGTCCTGAAGAAAAAGTTATATTTTCATTAAACACAGTTTGCCCAAGAAGATTATGAATCTTGATGTTTACATCACTTGCTTTTCTGATTTCAAATTCTACATTAAGTTTGTCGTTTGTAGGGTTTGGGTATAGTTCTAACGGTTTTATTGAAAACTCTTCAATATTGGTTGCAGAGCCCAAAATAGGCTTCATGTGTGTAGCATTAAGTACTTCTTGCTTATCCTCTGTTATGAAAACAGCAATATCTAAATCTTTAACTTTCAATTCTACACCTTGTATATTTCCAGGGAGTGTATAATTTATAGTTTTTCTTACAAAAGTGCCAGGTTCAATATCTTCAATTTTTTCTCCCCATGCTCCTAAAGGCATGTGTCTAAGAATGTGTTTGTGGTTGTAGTTGTTGTCATTTCCATCTGCTGGATTATAACTTGAAGCTCCGGATTGAGAGCCAAAAATATTGTCTTGTAAGACTGCTACGTTCAGCTTATTAAAGCTAACTGTTTGAGAGCCAGTATAATACATTTCAACTTCAACAAATAAATTTCTTGTAGCGGTATCAACAACAGCATTCATTCCAATGTTTACCACTGCTGTTTCAGCTAAAACTTGATCTGAAACAGCACTCCATGCACTCCTACCCATAGACGTTGAGCTGCCAGAAAAAACATGCCTATTGATAGTCCCAGTAGGGTATCCTGTTATTCCAGACTGATCAGCTAAAGTTGGACCAAATGCAGTATTTAGGTTTGGATTGGTTGTAGGAGCATAACCTCCAGTATGTATTCTAATTAGAACAACATCGCCGGGGTTAGCTACTTTTATATCGTTTGCTATCTTATGTCCATCGGGGCAGTAGGGACAGTTTCTACCCGTATATTCCTCGAGTAAAACATTTTTGTTTTCGGCTTGTGTAGTGTCAACAAGTTGTTGCGCAATTGAGGAAACACTAGCGGCAATACCGATAAATAATAGTAGATGTTTTTTCATGATTATTTCAAGTTTTTAAGTTGTAGTTATTCTAGTTAAATTATATAAGATACCTATTTTCGAGCATCTTTACAAATTTTATTGCTATAATAAGGGGTTGCAAAATAATACATATCTTTCTTATAAGTTAAAGATTTTTTTTTAACTATATAGTCAAATCTTACACTTTCAAAGCTATTTTTAAAAACTTTTATCAAACATGATTTTATTTTTTTTCTTAGTATATTTGTACAAAACCATATTATTATGAAAAAAGCAATACTTTTCTTTTTAGTTGTGTCAACAGTTCAAGTATTTTCACAAAGTAGTAGTATTACTGTTGAGCCGCATGAAAACAATGTTAACACTTCCAACTCTACCTCATTATTTGGAGATTTAGGAACTGATATTAAAGTGAAAAATATTTCACCAAGTTCTATTAATATTAAAGTTTCTAGAGAAGTTATTTCAGCAACTTCAGGAACTGAAAACTATTTTTGTTGGCAGTCTTGTTACTTGCCTTCTACATCTGTTTCCCCACATACTATCTCTTTCTCTCCAGGGCAAGAATTACCAACAAACTTTCAAGTTCATTTTGACAATAAAGGAATTTTACCCGCTTCGGCTTCAATCAAATATTGTGCATTTAATGCTGATAATGAACCTGACTCTGCTTGTACTATTGTTAACTATGTCATTACAGGAACCTCCATTGACGAAAATAGTTTAAGTAACTTTTCAGACTTTCACCCTAATCCAGCATCTTCTTATGCGAGTTTAAACTATTCAGTTCTTCCTTCTCAGTCTGCTGAAGTGGTAGTAACTGATATGCTAGGTACAATTGTAGAGAATAAGATTATTAAAAACAATCAGGGTATTGTAAGGTTAGATGTGAGTAATACGCCAAATGGCTTATACTTTGCTAACATATATGTTGATGGAAAGTTAGACGCTATAAAGCGATTGCTAGTCAGAAAATAATAATACTATCATATTAATAAAATGCCGGCTTCAAGCCGGTTTTTTTATATATTTTTACGCCATGTCTACTACACGTAAAAAACAAGAAGCTCTAGATTATCATCAGTCTGGAAGACCTGGAAAAATAGAAGTTGTACCAACTAAAAAACACAGTTCACAGCGGGATTTAGCCTTGGCTTATTCGCCTGGAGTTGCAGAACCATGTATTCGTATTAGTGAAGACAAAGACGATGTTTATAAATACACTGCAAAAAGCAATTTGGTTGCCGTTATCACTAATGGAACGGCAGTATTGGGTTTAGGAGATATCGGCCCTGAAGCTTCAAAACCAGTGATGGAAGGAAAGGGTTTGTTATTTAAGATTTTTGCAGATATCGATGTTTTTGATATAGAGGTAGATGCTTCTGATGTTGATAAATTCGTTGAGGTAGTGAAATCCATTGCCCCAACTTTTGGAGGGATAAATTTAGAAGACATTAAAGCTCCTGAATGCTTTGAAATTGAAAAGCGTTTGAAAGAGGAGTTGTCTATTCCAATTATGCACGATGACCAACACGGAACTGCGATTATTTCTGCAGCGGCTTTAATAAATGCTTTAGAAATTGCTGAAAAGAAAATAGAGTCAGTAAATATTATTATTAATGGTGCTGGAGCAGCAGCAATGTCGTGTGCTAAATTGTACCTGTCCTTAGGTGCAAAAAAGGAAAATATAGTAATGCTGGATAGTAAAGGCGTTATTAGAAAGGACGCTGAAAATCTGACTGCGGAAAAACAGTTTTTTGCAACCGATAAAAACATTAATACTTTAGACGAAGCTATAAAAGATGCTGATGTTTTTCTTGGACTTTCTTCTGGAAACATTATGTCTAAGGAAATGGTTAAATCTATGGCTAGAATACCTATCGTTTTCGCATTGGCTAATCCTGACCCAGAAATTTCTTACGATGAGGCTGTGTCAGCAAGGGAAGATATCATTATGGCAACAGGTCGTTCCGACCATCCTAATCAAGTTAATAACGTATTAGGATTTCCATACATTTTTAGGGGTGCTTTGGATGTAAGAGCTACATGCATTAATGAAGAAATGAAACTTGCAGCTGTTAAAAGTATTGCTGATTTAACTAAAGAAATAGTTCCTGATACCGTTAACCTTGCTTACGGCGAAAAAGTCATTACGTTTGGTCCAGAGTACATTATTCCAAAGCCGCTTGATAGTAGATTAATTTCTGTAGTAGCACCAGCAGTAGCAAAAGCAGCGATAGAATCTGGAGTAGCACGTAAAAAAATAACCGATTTTGAAAAATATGCTCAAGAGCTTGAGAAACGCTTAGGTCTTGATAACAAATTAGTAAGACAAATTACAACCAAGGCCAAAAGAAGCCCAAAGAAAATTGTATTTGCTGAAGCTGAAAACTACAAGATTTTAAAAGCAGCACAGCAAGTTAAAGACGAAGGAATTGCTATCCCAATATTATTAGGAAGAACAAAAAACATTGAGCAGCTGATTGAAGATAATGTGCTTGAACTTGAAGGAGTTCAGATTATAGATCCAAAAAGTGAACACGAACGAAGTAGACGCCATGAATTTGGTCAAATATTATTTGAAAAACGTCAACGAAAAGGGCTTACATTATTTGAGGCGCAAAAATTGATGCGTGAGCGAAATTATTTCGGTGCAATGATGGTTGATCAAGGTTTAGCCGATGCTTTTATTTCAGGAATTAACAGAAACTACCCCAATACTGTCCGTCCAGCACTACAAATTATTGGTACTGAAGAAGGTGTTGAAAAGGTTGCTGGAATGTTCATTTTGAACACAAAAAAAGGAAGTTTGTTTTTAGCAGATACTACAGTTAATATAGACCCTACTGCTAAAGAATTGGCAAATATTGCTGAACTTACAGCCAAAGCAGTTAGACGATTTAATATTACTCCAAAAATTGCTCTCCTATCGTATTCAAATTACGGCTCATCACAAAGTCCAAATGTTTCCAAAATTATGGAGGCTAGAAATTTAATTAAGAAAAGCAATCCAAGCCTTATTGTTGATGGAGAAATCCAAGCTGACTTCGCACTCAATAAAGAAAAAAGAGAACAAAATTTCCCCTTTACAGATTTAAAAGAAAATGCTAATACACTTATATTTCCTAACTTAGAGTCTGGTAATATAGCGTATAAACTACTCCAAGAATTTGACGATGTAGAGGCTATAGGACCAATTCTTATTGGAATGAAAAAGCCTGTTCACATTCTACAGTTGGGGTGCTCAGTTCGAGAAATAGTCAATATGGTAACCATAGCAGTAATAGATGCTCAAGCAAAAAGAAAATGATAACACACATTCAAGGAAAATTAATAGAGAAAAACCCTTCATATGTTATAATAGACTGTAATGGCGTGGGGTATTTATTACGAATTTCATTGCAAACGTTTTCAAAATTATCAGATGATGAATTTTGCAAACTGTTTACTCATCTGTCCATAAAAGAAGATGCTCATACCCTATATGGTTTTTTTGATAATGCTGAAAGAGACTTGTTCAGACAACTCATTTCCGTGTCTGGTGTAGGGCCAAATACTGCCCAAATGATTCTTTCGTCATTGAATCCAAATGAAATTCAGCAAGCCATACTTTCTAATAATGTGACAACCCTACAAAGTGTGAAAGGTATAGGGGGCAAAACAGCTCAGCGTATAATTTTGGATTTAAAAGACAAAGTCATCAAGTTAGATTTAGGCCATTCTTCTATGATTTCACACAATACTGTTAAGGATGAAGCGTTATCGGCTTTAACTATGCTAGGGTTTAATAAAAATAGTATCGAAAAAGTAATCGATAAAGAACTGCAAGAAGTTGCTGATTTAGGGGTTGAAGAAGTGGTTAAAAGAGTACTTAAAAAAATGTAATATTTTTGGTGCCTTATTAAGAAATCAGATAGTGATTTATAGACATCTTATTTTTAAGCGAGCACTTTGGTGCTTTTTGTTGTTTTTGGCACAGAGTAATAGCCTTTTTTCTCAGAGCCAAAGCGATAGTCTTATATTTGACTTGCCTGAATCTGAACCATGGGAATCTCCACTAGATGAGCCCTCGAGTGGTTTTTATTTTTCGAACCCCACCTTTCTACAACCAACAATAGAATACGATCCTGAAAGTAAACTCTATAATATAGAGCATGAAAATAACGGTTTACGTTTAAGCAATTCTTCATATTTGACTTTTGATGAGTATAATGATTATAACATTAGAAAGTCTATTTCAGAGTATTGGAAGGAAAAAACATCAAGCCCAAAATTAAACGGTGAAAATCAGAATAAGGGTCCGCTAAGTATTGATATTGGCGGTGAAATATTCGATAAAATTTTCGGAAATAGCACAGTCGATATTCGACCTCAAGGTTCTGCCGAGCTCATCTTTTCTGTAAAGCACAACAAGACTCAAAACAACGCTTTGCCACTGGATAGACAAAGCAACACGAGTTTTGACTTCAAGCAGAAAATACAAATGAATGTGATTGGTAAAATTGGCGATAAACTCCAGCTAAACACCAACTATAATACAGAAGCCATATTTGATTTTGATAATAAAATTAAGCTAGAATACGAGGGTGAAGAGGATGAAATAATCAAGAAGATAGAAATAGGAAATGTTGGACTTCCACTTAATGGGACATTAATTTCTGGAAGCCAAAGTTTGTTAGGGCTAAAAACGCAGTTACAATTTGGTAGAGCGACAGTTACTACCATTATTTCTCAACAAAAAAGTAATTCAAAAGTTATTGATGTTGAAGGTGGTGCTCAAACTACCGAGTTTGATATCTACGCCGATCAGTACGAAGCCAATAAACACTTTTTCTTATCGCATTATTTTAGGTCACAATATAATGAGGCGATGTCAAATTTACCATTTATTAGCTCCCCCATAAACATTACAAAAATTGAAGTTTGGGTAACCAACAAAACAGGTACAGTAGAGAATAATAGAAACTTACTTGCCTTTTTAGATCTAGGAGAATCGGCTTCAGAAATGTACAATACAACTTTATTTTCTGACAATGCTGACCAGTCTTTTCCAGATAATGATAACAATACTCTTTATCAACAAATGTTGTCTGAAGGCATCAATTTGAGAAATATTAATCAAGTCAATAGTATTTTCAATACGACTAATTACCCTAATTTCTTGGGTTCACAAGATTATGAGAAATTGGAAAGAGCACGCTTACTTTCTCCAACTGAATATAGCTTCCACCCACAACTAGGATACATCTCACTCAATAGCGTTATAGGTCCTGATGAAGTACTTGCAGTAGCGTTTCAATATACAGTTGGTAATGAAATTTATCAAGTTGGTGAATTTAGTTCAAACGGTCCATCTGCCCCTAGTTCTCTTTACGTTAAATTGTTAAAAAACCTAAGCTTTTCTCCACTCTTACCCAACTGGGATTTGATGATGAAAAACATCTATTCCTTAGGGGCGTATAATATCAGTGCAAAAGAATTTTACTTGGATGTTGTATTTGAAAATACTCGAGATAATGGTACGATTACGAATTATATTCCTGAGGATGGTTTAGAAAACAAACCGCTTATTAATCTTTTATCGCTGGATCAATTGGACGTCCAACAAGAGAGGCGTGCCGATGGTATTTTTGATTTTTTACCAGGCACGACTATTTTGACTTCTAACGGAAAGATTATATTTCCAATTCTAGAACCTTTTGGAGATGATTTGAGAGATAAGTTTGATAATAACGATATAGCAAATCAGTATGTGTATGATGAATTGTATGATTCTACTTTAACCATCGCTCAGCAATTTCCAGAGTACAATAAATTTAGGTTGAAAGGAAGTTATCAGTCCGAGTCTGGTGCTGAAATATATTTGGGTGTATTTTCTATAGAGCAAGGCTCAGTCGTTGTAACTGCTGGCGGACTTCGCCTTGAAGAAGGAATAGACTTTACCGTAAATTACTCAATGGGTAAAGTCAATATTATTAACGAAGGTATTTTACTTTCAGGGACACCTATACGAATTGCGGTTGAAAGCAATTCCCTTGGACTTCAGCAAAAAACCTTAGTAGGAACACATGTTGATTATCGCATTTCCGACGACTTTATGTTGGGAGGAACCATCTTGAACCTTACCGAAAAGCCGTATTCTAAAAAAGTAAATACTGGAGACGAGCCTATTTCAAATACCATTTGGGGATTAGACGGGACATATAGAAGAGAGTCAAGCCTTCTTACAAAGATTGTTGACTTTTTGCCAATTCTAGAAACCAAAGAGAAATCAACACTCACAGCTCAAGGTGAATTTGCTCACCTTATTCCTGGACATCAAAGAGCAATTGGAGAGTCTGGTACAGCCTACATTGATGATTTTGAAGCGAGTAGCACAGGCATTGACATTAAAAATCCAGGCGCTTGGTTTTTAGCGAGTTTGCCAAATGACCCAAATATTTTTCCAGAATCAATGCTTGAAAATCAAGCACCACGTTTGGGAAATATCAATACTGGAGCTAATAGAGCCTTACTTTCTTGGTACAATATTGATCCTACTTTTTATAGAAACTCAAGCACAACACCTTCTCATATTGCCAATGATGATAATCAATTATCTGACCATAATGTAAGAGAGGTTTTAGAAAAGGAAGTTTTTCCAAATAAAGACCCACAGTATGCTACCCAAGTTTCAAACTTACCAGTACTGAATCTTTATTTTGATCCAAATGAAAGAGGTCCATACAATTACGATACTGAAAATATTACGACTTCAGGTCTATTGCTAAATCCAGAACAACGTTGGGCAGGGATAATGAGAAAACTTGAAACTACTGACTTCGAAACACAAAACATTGAGTTTGTTGAGTTTTGGCTAATGGATCCTTTCAATGATGATTCTGATAATCAGAATGGTGGTACAATTATGCTTAATTTAGGTAATGTTTCAGAAGATGTACTTAGAGACGGATTTAAAAGTTTTGAAAATGGACTGCCTTCTTCAACAGACTTATTAAATGTAGATGATACTAGCAGTGTATGGGGAAGAATGCCAACTACTTTTGCTTTAACCAACTCTTTTGATGTTGATGCAGAGTCGAGAGAATTTCAAGATGTTGGTCTTGACGGTTTGAGAGATGTGGATGAACGAGCATTTTTTGATACCGCATACATTCAAAAAATAGGCAATATTTATGGGACAACTAGTCAAGCCTACAATTTAGCAATAGAAGACCCTTCTTCAGATAATTACAACTACTTTTTAGGGGATGATTTAGACGATCAAAGAGCTTCCATATTAAATAGGTACAAGTATTTTTCAGGAATTGACGGAAACTCTGCCATTCCAAATCCCACGCCAACAATGTCAACTACAATACCAAATACGGAAGACATAAATTTTGATAATACGCTTAATGAGTCAGAAAGCTATTACCACTACAACATTCCTATTTTTCCGAATATGCAAGTAGGAGAAAGTTACATTACCGATATACAAGAATCTGTTGCCAAAACACCAAATGGCAACAGAGTGATAAAGTGGTATCAGTTCAAAGTTCCAGTTCAACAAGCAGATAAAGTTGTTGGGTCAATTAGAGATTTCAAATCCATTCGATTTATTCGAATGATGCTAAAAGATTTTGAAGAGCCTGTTGTATTACGATTTGCTACCTTAGAATTAGTTCGTGGGGAGTGGAGGCGTTACAATTTTGACCTTAAAACTGAAGGGGAATACGTGCCAAATGATAATGTTTCCAACACTTCATTTGATGTGTCAGTAGTGAATATTGAGGAGAATGGAGAGAGAGTTCCAATTCCATATGTGTTACCTCCTGGAATTGAACAAGAGGTGGATAATACTACAACTTATGTAAGAAGGCAGAACGAACAGTCATTAGTACTTAAAGTTTGTGATTTGGAGGACGGAGACTCTAGAGCAGCTTACAAAACATTTAACAACGACTTCAGAACGTATAAACGTCTAAAAATGTATGTTCATGCCGAAGCTTCTGGAGAAAATGAGTTGGATTTAGCCGACGACGATTTATCATTATTCATTCGATTAGGAACAGATTTTAATGATAACTATTACGAATATGAGATTCCTTTAAAAGTAACCCCGTGGGGTGTTTCAAAACTGGATGACGAGTTAATTTGGCCTACTGCAAACGAGCTAAATATTGCTTTTGAAGAATTACTAGATGAGAAGAAACTGCGAAATAAAGCCGTAAGAGATGGTGACCATTCAAGTACTACAGACCCATTTTCTAGAGCTGGCTCACAGATTACCGTTGTAGGAAATCCAAACTTGAGTAAAGTAAAAACTATAATGTTGGGTATTCGTAACCCTAAAAAAGGTCAGCCTAACTCTTCAAGTTTTGATGATGGCTCTACAAAATGTGGTGAAGTGTGGCTGAACGAGTTAAGGTTAACTGACTTTGACGAAAGAGGTGGTTATGCGGCCAATGGACGTATTAATGCTCGATTAGCGGACTTTGCAAATGTGAATCTTACCGGAAGCATGAGTACTATTGGCTTCGGTACAATTGACCAAAGTCTCACTGCACGACAAAAGTATGATGCTTACCAATACGACTTTTCATCATCCTTTGCACTTGGTAATTTCTTTGGGCAAAAAGCCAATATAAAAGTGCCAATGTATATTGGGGTATCGGAGTCTATTCAAAACCCTCAATACAATCCTCTTGACCCTGACATAACACTAAAAGCTTCTTTGGATGAATTAGAAACTAAAGAGGAAAAAGATGAGCTTAAAGAAATTGCACAAGACCTTACAAAGCGAAAGTCAATAAACTTTACGAACGTCAGAAAAAATAAATCTAATTCCACATCCAAAAAGAGTAGAATTTATGATTTAGAAAACTTCTCAACTACATATTCAAGAAATGAGACCTTTTCAAGAAATTCCAGCCTTAAAGAACGTACTACGGTAACCTCAAAATTAGCTTTGAATTATAGCTATTCTTCGAAACCAAAGAATATTAAGCCTTTCCAAAAAGTGAAGTTGTTTAAAAACAAATACTTTGCTCTAATTAGAGATTTCAACTTCTACACTTTGCCTAAATCAATAAGCTTCCAAACAGATTTGGACAGATACTACAATAAGACACAGTTTAGAAATCTAAACAATCCAGATTTTATCCTATCACCATTCTATAATAAAGCGTTTGTATGGAATAGAAATTATAGCATTAAATATGATTTAACGCGTACTTTAAAAACAGAGTTTAAGGTCAGAAATACTGCTAGTATAGACGAGCCCCTTGGCGATTTAGCAAAGTCCGACCCATATTACTCTGTTAAAAGAGATTCAGTTTGGAATAACATCCTCAATTTTGGTCGTCCAACATTGTACCATCATTCTGTAAATGCTACATACAATGTGCCATTATCCAAGTTTCCGTTAACATCTTGGATAAATATGAATGCTAAATACACAGCAAACTATGATTGGCTTTCAGCACCTTTGAGTATTCAAAGTTTAGGGAATACCATACAAAATAGCAATAATAAACAGATTAACACAACCTTTAACTTCACTCAGTTATACAACAAAGTACCTTTCCTTAAAAAATTAAATAAGCCTAGTCCCCGTCGAACCTCTCGAACTTCTGCAAACGTTATACAATTACCAAATGAAGCTCAGGATACGGTAAAAACCTCAATTAAAGATGTATTAAACACCTTATTGAGAACCACTATGCTCGTAAGAAATGTCTCCGTTTCCTATAGACAAAATCAGGGAATAGTAATGCCAGGTTTCACCAAAAAACCTCATTTCTTTGGTCAAGACTGGGACGCAATGGCGCCAGGGATACCATTTGCATTGGGCAGTCAGGACATAGACATCAGGGAGTTAAGTACTCAAGGAGGCTGGTTGACCAACCGAACGGATTTAAACCAGTTCTTTAGGCTTACTAATAGTGAAACAGTAAATTTAAGAGGAACGCTCGAACCGGCAAAAGGCTTTAGAATAGAGCTGACTGCTAATAGAACAAAAACCATTAACTCTCAAGAGATATTTAGATATGATGATTTGACTAATGATTATCAATCTTTCAACACCGTTGAAAATGGAAGTCATAGTATCTCATTCATAAGTTGGAATACAGCCTTTATTCGTGATGCTGAAGACCATTCTAACCAGACCTTCCAAGACTTTAGAAACAATAGAATTATTATTGCTAATAGGCTAGCAAATGAAAACCCTTATGATAATTCAATTGTTGATAGCACTGGTTTTCCGTTGGGTTATCAGAGTTCCTCTCAAGAGGTTTTAATTCCTGCATTTTTAGCAGCTTATGCCGGCAAAAATCCATCTACGGTTAGCTTGAATAAATTTCCAAATATTCCAATACCAAATTGGAGGATAAATTTTGACGGATTAAGAAATGTAAATTGGATTAAAAAACGTTTGAATAATATTATCCTCAGCCATTCCTATCAATCGACTTATAGCGTTGGAAATTATGTTACAAGTTTAGATTATGAGCAAGGATTTGAAGATTGGCCTAATAAAGTGAATGAAGCGACCTCGAATTACTTCGAAAAGTATGAGATTAATCAAGTTACACTAAGAGAAAGCCTAAATCCACTAATTAAAGTGGACATGACCTTTAAAAATAGTTTGATGGCTCGTTTTGAAATTAAAAAGGAACGAACGCTTAATCTTGGATTGAGTAATAACCAACTTACCGAAAGAGCTTCTAACGAATTGATAATTGGAACGGGCTATAGAATTAAAGAACTAGCATTTAATGTGAAGGCAGCAGGAAGGTCTAAAAAGATTAGCTCTGACCTGGATTTAAAGTTAGATTTTTCAATACGTTCAAATAAAGTAGTCATCCGAAAACTTGAAGAAAATTTAGAGGAAATAACAGGCGGAAATAGCGTGCTATCATTGAAATTTACTGCTGATTATGTGGTAAGTAGCCGATTTAACTTGCGCCTATTCTTCGATAAAGTCATGACTAATCCATATGTTTCAAATAGCTTCCCCTCTGCTGTTACAAATGGAGGTTTTAGTGTGAGATTTACATTGGCACAATAGAATTATTGTACAACAAATGTTGTACTTTTGCACCATTAAAATTTACTAATTATGAATATCCCAACTGAATTAAAATATACTAAAGACCACGAGTGGGTAAGAATCGAAGGCGATGAAGCAGTGGTAGGAATTACGGATTTTGCTCAAAGTGAATTGGGCGATATCGTATTCGTTGAAATTGAAACTGAAGGCGAAACTATTGATAAAGAAGAAGTTTTTGGAACAGTAGAGGCCGTAAAGACCGTATCAGATTTATTCATGCCACTTTCTGGAGAAATAATGACTTTCAATTCTGATTTGGAAGATGCTCCAGAAACCGTAAATTCAGACCCTTATGGTGAAGGCTGGATGATTCGAATAAAGCTTTCGGACACATCAGAATTAGACGGTTTATTATCTGCTGAAGATTACAAGGACCTGATTCATTAATGCGTTACACTCTCGCTATATCATGGTTAGTGTTAATAGCGATACTACACGCAATTCCAGGTGACGACATCTCAAAATTTGATTTTTTAGATGGATTACATATTGACAAAGTAGTTCATGCTACAATGTTTATTCTTGCTTTTGTCTTATTAGCTAATGCAGAAAAAAGGCAATATGAACCGCCTTCATTTCGTTATATAATTGTTGGTTTAGTCATCTATGGATTTGCCTTAGAATATTCTCAAGGCTATTTTTTTGAAAATAGAAGCATGGATGTCTTTGATTGGTTGGCTGATATTTGTGGAATTTTGATAGGCCTTATACTTTTTCGTAAAATTCCTTTTTTATCCTCTACCACTTCTTGTAAAAAAGTTTAAATTTGTTTTGTAACATTTATTGAATATGGACCCAAAGAAAAATCCTAAAGTCGATTTAGAGAAAAAAAGAGGCTTATTTATGCAAATAGGCTTGGCTCTTTCTCTTTTGATAGTTCTTGGTGCTTTTGAATACAGAACTTATGAAAAAGTAGTTTCTTCTCTTGGAGATTTAATTTTAGAGGCTGATTTCGAAGAAGAAATCGAGAACACCTTTAGAGAAGAAAAACCACCACCACCACCACCACCACCACCTGATGAAATCGTTATCGTTGAAAACGAAGAGGAAATAGAAGAAACGATAATTGACGAAACAGAGTCGGATGAAGATTTAGAGGTTATTGAGGAAGAAGAAGAAACTACTGATGAAATCTTTATGGTAGTTGAGGATATGCCTCGTTTTGAAGGATGTTCGGATGAAACCTGTACTCAAACAAAAATAATGCAATTCATCGCTAGAAAAACAAAATACCCGCCAATTGCTAAGGAAAACAATATCACTGGTAGAGTATTTGTTAGTTTTGTAGTAGATAAAACGGGTTCAGTAACAAATGTAAAAATACTTAGAGGAGTAGATAAATACTTAGATGCTGAAGCAGTAAGAGTTGTTAAAAGTCTGCCCAAGTTTAGACCAGGAAAGCAAAGAGGAAAACCTGTAAAGGTGCAGTATAATGTTCCAATTAGTTTTAGACTAAACTAAGTTTTAATAATAATTTTAAAGAGGCTTGTCAATTTCGACAAGCCTTTTTTAGTTCCCATAAAAAAAAGTACCTTTATAATCTTTACCAATTCAGAGCATTTATGACTGAACCTATTACCGATTTTTTCGATTCCACCTATCTTAAAACTTCCGAACAACAACAGATTTCAGAAGAAGAAAATATAGTCAATATCACTTCTGTAATTAACGAAGCTATTGAGTATAAATTCAAACTTGTTATGATACGGCAGCAATATATTTCATTAGCTAGAAAGTTGATATCAGCTAACGAAAGTAAATTACTTGTAGGCACAGTCATTGATTTTCCGTTCGGCAATTCTTCATGCCGTCAAAAGCTTGAAGAGATACAATCAGCCATTGATTTGGGTGCAGATGAAATTGATATAGTCATCAACTATTCCAGTTTTAAAAAAAGTAATATTTCTGAAGTTACTGAGGAGGTTATAAAGTGTACTTCTTTATGTCTTGAAAATGGAAAAATTACGAAATGGATTGTTGAATCGGCAGCCCTTACAATTGATGAATTATCATCAATTTGCACTCTTATAAAGAATACTGTTATTGAAAATTTTGGTAGCCAAAAAGCAAATGATGTATTTGTTAAATCTTCAACTGGATTTTTTAAAACTACTGACGGAAGTCCAAGTGGAGCAACACTTGAAGGAATTAAAACTATGATAAAAAATTCTTTCCCTTTGCCAGTAAAAGCATCAGGTGGAATACGAAATATAGAAGATTCCATCCGTATGATTAACTTAGGGGTTAAGCGACTTGGGACCTCTTCAGCACTCAAGATTTTAAAAGGCTTAGAGAGCAATTCTGACTACTAGTAATTCAACTTTTATCATTGAATAAAATTAGAACATATCTAACAAATTTATACGATGACATCCATCTTATGGAATTGCTGAAAGGGGCTTCTAGTACTTTGATAATAAAATTATTTGGCCTTATCGTAGGTTATGGTTTTGCGATTTATATTTCTAATAAGTATGGAGCCTTTGTTTTTGGTCAGTATGTAACGGCTTTATTAGTTGTAGAAATACTTAGTATAATTTCCCGTTTAGGAATCGACACATCTCTAGTTAGGTTTGTTTCAAAATATGCCAAAAAGGGTTCTTTAAAATTAATTAATCAGTTGTATTTCAAATCGGTTGCTTTAGTAACTTTTTCAGCTATTTTCTTCACCCTACTTTTATTGTTTTTCTCAGTCGAAATTGCAGACTTTATGAATCTGAATAGGGATTATTTATTGATAGTTTCGTTTTCCTTTATTCCTTTGGTTTTGTTTTATATGAATGTTCAGGCTATACGTGGATTGAAAAAAATGATATCGTATTCATTTTTAAATAATGTAGCCATAACCTTAGGGGTGTTCATTTTTCTAGTAATATTTTCAATATTTAGCGCATCGGATATGTTGCCGATTTACGCTTATGTTTCAAGTGTATTCATTCTTACCCTATTTTCTTACTTTTTGTGGTTTAATCATAAGGCAAAAGTTAAAGTAGAAGATTCAGATAATGAAGCTGCCTTATCGACTAACGAATTACTCACTACTTCTTTTCCACTATTACTAGGACAATCTATGATGATTATTATGGGAAAAGTAGATTTGTTTATGCTAGCAAATATGAGTGGGTCAGCACAAGTAGGCATATATAATGTCGCCCTGAAATTATCGATGTTGTCTTATATGGGACTGATGGCAGTTAATAGTATTGCTGCACCAAAATTTTCTGAAATTCATTCCTCTGGAGATATAGATGGGCTAAAAAAGATTGTCCAACAATCAACTAAAACAATTTTTTGGTTGAGCATACCTGTGCTAATTGTATTATTGCTCTTTCCTGAATTCATTTTGAGTATGTTTGGCGATGAATTCAAAGTAGCATCATACACTTTAGTGATATTATCCATAGGCAAAATGTTTAGTGCTATTTCTGGTTCTGTAGGTACATTTCTTCAAATGGTTGGTAAGCAAAAAGTATTTCAAAACATACTTATCTTAGCAGCAATAATTAACGTAGTATTAAATTATTTGCTCATACCCATTTATGGTATTGGTGGGGCAGCCATAGCAAGTGCAGTTTCAGGAATATTTTGGAATGCATCAATGATAATTTACATTAAAAAGAAATTTGGTTTTTACACCATATATATACCTTGGATTAGATGATAAAGTGTCCTAATTTTTTTATTGTTGGAGCTCCAAAGTCTGGGACAACTTCCCTTTACCATTATTTGAAGCAACACCCAGATATATGTATTCCAGAGAAAGAGCCTCGTTATTTTATTAAAGACTCGATTCTCGAAGTATCTGATGAGGATCCTATAAAACCCTACCTTCTTAGAAGTTCTGTTTTAGATGAAAAAGAATATTTTGACTTATATAAAGGCAAGACTGAAAAGATTTTATGCGACTCAAGCACTCAGTATTTATTTCATCATGACGAGGTTATTCCAAAAATTAAAGCATTACAGAATGAGCCGAAAATATTAATCTTATTAAGAAACCCTGTCGAAAGATCGTATTCGAATTATCAGCACAATTTGTCAACATTTGAAAATTTAAGTTTTGATAAGGCTATTGATGAAGAAGAGCAACGTTTAGAGAAAAAATTTAATTCCTTTTGGTACTATAAACACCTAAGTTTGTATTCCAAACATGTCGGTGCATATCAAAAGGAATTCAAGGAGGTTAAGGTTTTATTTTTTGAAAACTTCATAAAGGATATTAACGGAACACTTTCAGATATCTTTGAGTTTTTAGAAGTAGACCCGTCTTTTGTGCCTTCTAATTTTATGGTAAATAAGAAGAGTACAGGAGTTCCTAAAAGGCAATGGCTAAACTCTCTATTGCAGTATTTTTCAAATGTTAAAGTTCTTAAAAAAGTGTTTTACAGCCTTTTTGGACAAGACAAGACTAAACTTATGAGAGAGTTAATTATGCGAAAGAACTTAACAAAATCAAAGAAGGAAATGGATGATGCTATTAGATTGAAATTAGAATCTTTTTTCTTGGATGATATGAATAAATTAAAAGAGATATTACCTTTACACAATGTCAACTGGCTGAACAATGGAAAGGATTCATAATTTTTTAAAAAAGATTTATGATAAAGCATTTACTGAGCTTTATCGAAGCTCGTTTAAAAAAATGGGTAGAAAATCGATTTTATGTATGCCATTTAGTGTTAATGGGGCTAAATACATATCCATAGAATCGGAGGTTTATATAAAGCCTAACTCATGGCTTCTTGCTCTTGATGATGACGCTTCAACAAATGAAAAATTAAGTATTGGCTCCAAAACTTATATTGGAAGAAATGTGCATATTGTTGCAATAAAAGGAGTTCATATTTCTAGCGATGTATTGATAAGCGATAATGTTTATTTGGCTGATAATTATCATCATTTTGAAAATGGAAACAAACCCTATAAAGACCAAGGTGTTGGGTTCAAAAAAGAAGTGCTCATAGGTCAAGGGTCCTGGTTAGGAGAAAATGTATGTGTGCTGTCTTCTCATATAGGCAAACAGTGTATTATAGGAGCAAATTCAGTGGTTACAAAAGACATCCCTGACTATTCAATGGCTGTAGGTACTCCGGCAAAAGTGATAAAGAAGTTTGATTACACTACTAACTGTTGGATTGAGGTGTAGCAAATGGAAATTGATTTAAAAAAATATAATTTCAACTGGTTCCCAATGCTATTACTTTTATTTTCAGCAGGAACTATTGGCTATGTATTTTTTAGAAAAGAATTGCTTTTTGTAATATTCTTTTTATTCTTAATTATATTTTTTATTAGAGGTTTATATAAAAATGAGCTCGTCAGATTTTTTCAGTTGTTTGCTCTATTTTCACTACTTCTAACTGTAAACTACTATTTTGCCGTTGAAAAGCAGTCTATCCAAAAATTATTAGCAAATATTTTAATATTTACGACTTCAATTTTTTCGGCACTATATTATTCCAGAGAAGAAAATAAAAATAAATTCATTTCTCATTTACGTATCTTATTAAAGATTGTGTTAGTTCATAGCCTAATCAACTTCTTTATATACCCATACATTGAACTTAACTTGACTGAAATTAGTAATGAAAGGTATGATTGTCTGACCTATAATTACTTGTTTTATTATTTAGGAGAAACACATCTTATCAAATTTTCTGCATTTGAAATGGCTCGAAACCAAGGAATCTTTTGGGAGCCAGGCATATTGCAAATCTTTATGAACCTTTTATTATTTATTGAGGCATTTATAATGAAAAAAAGAGGATTAGTTTTTTGGCTTTCTATATTTTCAATTGTCAGCACTTTTTCTACTACAGGTTTTGTAGTGATGTTGGTTCAATTGATTTTATATTTCTTTAACACTTTCAAACAAAACATATTTATATCTGCTATTGTTTTTGGACTTATTGGCGTGGTCTATTTAATTACTGCTGCAAATGTGCAAAATAAAATATCTGGAGATGGAAAAGTTTCTTTTCAAGCGAGATTATTTGATTTAGTTCAACCTTTATATATACTAGCAGATAGTCCGCTAACTGGAGTGGGATTAGATGAGGAGCAATATGTTAGCACCCGGCAAAGCACATCATATTCTTTAAACCTTGATGCTGTTGATTTTACGAACAGAAAAAAAGGATCGACAAATTCGGTAACCTTTTTTTTAGCTGCAGCAGGAATTCCATTTTTCTTTGTGGTGTTCTATATGCTTTACAATCAGCAGTTATTTTTGGAAAAACGATTATGGTTTTTTATATTTATAGTAATTTCTTTGATGTCAGAGCCACTATTACTTAGGCCATTTTTCTTAACCTTTGTGATGTCTGGAACGATACATTTTTTTGAACAATTTAGATGGAAAGAATATTAATTACGGGAGGAGCAGGCTTTATTGGCTCAAGACTAAGTTTGTACTTGGTTGAGCAAGGGTACGAAGTAACTGTAATGGATAATCTTTCAAAACAGATTCATTCAGATAAACCTGAAGAGTCTTTTTTATACACCTCCATAAAAGGGAAAGTCCACTTTATTCACGGTGATGTACGCAGCCTTGATGATTGGCAAAAAGCCATTGATGGAAATGACATCATAGTACACTTGGCAGCCGAAACAGGCACAGGCCAGTCTATGTATCAAATAGACAAATATGTTGAGGTCAATTGTGGTGGAACAGCCAAAATGCTCGATGTTTTGGCAAACTCCCAACACACCATAAAAAAAGTGATAGTTGCTTCATCAAGAGCTATCTATGGAGAAGGAAAATACCGTTGTGAAAAACATGGAGAAGTTTTTCCAGAAAAAAGAAGTCAAGGTCATTTAGAAAACGGAAAATTTGAGTGTTTTTGTAATTTTTGTGGTGGACCATTAGACCTTATCCCTACTGATGAAAGCTCTAAAATTCACCCTGAATCAATTTATGGCATAACAAAAAGCAGCCAAGAGCAAATGGTGTTAATGAGCTGTGAGAGTTTGAGTATTTCGGCTGTAGCTCTAAGGTATCAGAATGTTTATGGTCCAGGTCAATCGTTAACTAATCCCTATACAGGCATACTATCAATTTTTTCAACTCGAATACTTAATAATAACCCAATTAACGTTTTTGAAGACGGTAATGAGAGTAGGGACTTCGTGTATATAGATGATGTGATAAACGCTACTGTATTAGCAATTCAAATGGATATTAAAAACAATATCGCATTAAATGTTGGCTCTGGAGTTTCAACGACAGTAAAGCATCTAGCCGACAGCCTGAAAAAGCTTTATGACTCAGATGTTGAGGTCAATGTTTCTGGAGATTATAGAATAGGTGATATTCGTCATAATAAAGCGAATATAGAAAAGGTAGAAGAAGTGTTAGGTTTCATTCCTAAAACATCATTCGATGTGGGTCTGCGAAACTTTGTTGATTGGGTAAAGCAACAAGATGTTCAATCTGATGATTATGAGAAATCTATCAACGAAATGAAGAAAAAAGGCTTGATGAAATGAAAATAGGAATTGTAACCGTTACGTATAACAGTGAACATGTCTTAGCCGATTTTTTCAACTCAATTCAGCAACAAGAATATAAAAATTTTCTTCTTTTTTTTATTGACAATGCTTCATCAGACAAATCGGTAGACAACATTAATTCATGGAACTTTACTAATAAAATACTCGTTGAAAACAAGCAAAATTTAGGTATAGCAACAGGTAATAATCAAGGCATAAAGTTAGCTATTGAAAACGATTGTGATTTTGTCCTTTTACTTAATAACGATACAGTCTTTGAATCTAGCTTACTGTCTAAATTACTGAACACTCAAAGAAAGTATGGTTCAAGTGTAGTGGTTCCTAAGATGAATTATTTTTCCCCTCCCAACAAAATTTGGTATGCGGGCGGATTTTATAATAAGAATAAAGCCTTATTGAATTATCACAGAGGTCAAGGAGAAGTTGATACTCAGCAGTATAATGAAGACGATATTGTTGACTATGCACCTTCATGTTGTGTGTTAATTCACAAAAAAGTCTTTGAGGATATTGGGTATATGGATGAAAAATATTTCGTTTATTTTGATGACTCTGACTTTTTTTACAGACTTAAGCTTGATGATAGACATGAGATAAGATATATGCATAATGTGGAGTTTTTTCATAAAATTGGAAGCCTAACAAAGTCCAGAAGTTCAAAGGGCTCAAATTATTACAGTGATTTTTTCATTAAACAAAACTGCAAAAATCATGTATACTTTTTGAAAAAAAATGAATCACGCTTTTCAATTATATACCTTATTCAATTATGGTTTTATGTGACTTTAAGGTTTTTTTTCAGCGTTAATTTTGAAAAAAAATGGAGCACCTTTAAATTAATTCAGTCCTCATATTTTAAAGGATTAAAAATGTAATGATGAAGGTAAATACATTTATAGTTGGCGCTCCAAAAGCAGGAACAACCTCTCTTCATTTTTATTTAAGTAAACATGCTAAAGTAAGCATGAGTACAGTCAAAGAGCCTAACTTTTTTTCATCAAAAGAAGTCTCCTCCTTATATTACAATTCTAAGTCAATTGAAAGCACAAAAAACTATCATAATCTATTTGCTGAAGATAAAAAGATAATGGGTGAGGCCAGTGTGTCTTACCTTTTCTATGAAGATGTTCCAAAGCGTATTTATGATTACAATAAGAATGCTAAAATCATCATTATGCTAAGAAGCCCAGTCGAAAGGGCGTTATCTCATTACCTTATGGATTGTCGGTTAGGGTTTTGTAATGTGAGTTTTGAAGATATTATTTCAAACAAAGAAAAATATCCAAAATTTTTTCAGCAGTTCATAGAGTTGGGTTTATATCATGCTCAGCTTGAACGTTATCTTTCTACTTTTGGAAAAGATAAAGTGAAAATCATTTTTTATTCTGATTTTAAAAATAATACTGCTCAAGTTATGGAAGAGCTTGTGGACTTTTTAGAAATTGAAAAATTGGATACAGACTTTACTGTTCAAAACCCTTTCTTATCCCCATCGTCTACAATCATCTCTTTTCTTTACAAGTACAATTGGGTAAGAAAATCCGTTAAGTTTTTACTTTCAAAAAAGAACCTAGATCGTCTGAGAAAAGCAGTTTTTCTTAAAAAAAGCAAGCCTGTATTTTCAGATGAACTAAAATCAAAAATAAGATTACATTACCTAACTGACATTGAAAAAATAGAGTCCATGTTAGAAGTAGATTTAAGTAGATGGAAAAAAGAGTAGCCATAATAGATCCTGTTGGGATAAAAAGTGGCATGAATCATTATGATACATATTTATGCCAAGCCCTAGACAATATAAATGTTCAGACTTTTATTTACTCTAACTTTGAGTACCGTTCAAAATCTATAGTTGCAAAAGTGTTTTTTGGAACGTTCTTTTCGTCAAAAATTCATCAAACATTTAACTTCTTGAAGGGAATGGTTTTGTCTTGTTTAGATTGTAAAAGACAAGGCGTAAAAGAGCTTATAGTACATGTGTTTTCTACGCATAATATGGCCTTTTTTACGTATTTGATAAGTAAGTTTTTTGGTTTTAAAATCATTACCATTTCTCATGATGTTTCATCTTTCACGAATCAAGACAATAGTCTGTATCACCGATTAATATACAACCATTGGTCAGAGCATATAATAGTACACAACGACTATTCTAGGAAAAATTTACTCCCTTTAATATCTCCTAAAGTGCATTCTAAAATTCGCATAATAAAACATGGAGGATTTACAGATTTACCAGATTCTAACATTACCAAAACGATTGCTCGAAAGGAATTAAAACTAGACGCTGATTCCCCATATATCCTTTTCTTTGGTAGATTTAAACCCACTAAACGACTTGATGTTTTGTTAAGAGCTATTCCAAAAGTTAATCCGAATGTTCGTTTGATAATTGCAGGCGATACAGGAAAAGAAAATTTTGAAAAGTATCAAAAAATCATTGATGAGCTTAATATAAGCCAACGCTTAATTTTGGACATAAATTATATTTCTGACGCTAGAAGAGAATTGTATTTTAAAGCGGTGGATGCTATGATTTTACCCTACGAAATAATTTTTCAGAGTGGAGTTCTACTTATGGCGATGTCCTATGGGTTACCGGTAGTAGCCTCCAACATTACTCCTTTTGAAGAAGTCGTAGAGCATAATAAAAATGGATTGCTTTTTGAATCACTTAGTATCGACGATTTAGCCGACAAGATTAATAGTCTTTTCGACGGCAAGAAGTCAATAAATACTTATTCAAAGTCAGCGCTTGAAACAATGAACTCTAGTTTTTCGTGGAATCAAATAGCAGCCTCGTACAAAAGTTTACTGTCTTAATCTTTTAATTACCTTTGTTTAAATATGAAAAGGATACTCTTTCAATTTATTTTTCTCTTGATATTTAAGGCTTCATTTGCTCAGTTTAATACCCCTTTGAGTCATGCCTATTATGCCAATTTTGAGAAAGATTCGCATGCTATTGGAATTTCGGAACATACATCTATTAAACCTTTTAAATTATCCTTGAATGATACCTCGTATTATAGTTCAATTTTCCCTATTGAAACAAAAAAAACCTATCTCCACAATTTTTTGAATGATAATTTATTTTTTGTAAAATCAAAAAATTACGACTTTTATGTAAACCCCCTTTTACATCTAGAAATTGGTGCTGATGATGAAAACAGATATGTGAATACTCGAGGAATTGAGCTTAAAGGTAGAATAGGTGATAAAGTACGTTTTAACTCCTCTTTTTATGAAAATCAGATGAATGTATCTGATTATATCTACGATTATATGCTGACTCACGACAGGGTGGTTCCTGGCCAGGGAATGGCAAAAAAAAATAATTCTGTTCCCAATTCCGATTTAGATTTTTATTTTTCCCAAGCCTATGTAAATTATGATGCGAATGACTATTTTAACTTTGAAATAGGTCATGGTAAACATTTCTTCGGCGACGGTTATCGCTCTATGTTATTGTCCGATAACTCCTTCAACTATCCTTACTTTAAGATAACTACTAGTATCTGGAAAGTAAAGTATGTTAACCTTTTTTCAAGCCTTCAACAGATTGATTGGGATTCAGAGACTACCGCCCATAATGGTTTCCCTGATCTCAGTCGTGAAAAATTTAACGCGACTCATTATTTGAGTGCAAATATTGGCAGTCGATTAACATTAAATATCTTTGAGTCTATCATATTGGGAGAAGATAGCTTAGGCAATGTTTTTGACATCAATTACTTAAATCCAATAATATTCTACAGACCCGTTGAATATTCGGTTTCCTATTCTAGACAAGGCAATGCTATTATGGGATTAGGCTTTAAATACAAGCTTTCTGATTTATCTCATTTGTATGGACAAGTAGTTCTTGATGAATTCACTTTGTCTGAGTTAAGAGCAAGAAATGGCTATTGGGCTAATAAATTTGGGGGGCAAATAGGCTTTAAATGTTTTGACTTATTTGGGTATGAGAATTTAAGTTTTCAAACGGAGATAAACTCAGCAAGACCGTTTACATTTAGCCATAAAAGTCCCATTTTATCCTACGCACATTATTCACAGCCATTGGCTCACCCTCTTGGAGCAAACTTTATAGAGAATGTAAGCATATTGAGGTACCGAAAGGATAGGTGGACTGCTGATTTAAAAGTAGTTGTTGCTCAACATGGTGGTCAAATTGATGGTGACTCCAGAAACTACGGAAGTGATATTCTTGTTTCTTATGATGAAAATAGAGAAGATTATGGAAACGAAGTGGCTCAAGGAAATACTACTGACCTACAATTTGTAGATTTTAGAGTGGGTTATCTGATTAACCCTATCACCAATCTGAAGCTTGAGGTAGGAGTGTCCAGTAGAAATACAGAAGATTTAAGTATGAGTACGGAAAATCAATATTTATTTTTTGGACTTAAAACAGATTTAAGAAATATATACTACGATTTTTAGACCTTTTCTAAATTTGATAATATTTATCCTTTTAAGAGGGCTTTGAAAATAGAAAAAGTGGTAAATTTACACTTTGGAAAAAAACCTTTCAAATAATACGTAAGTTACATTAAATCAACCACTTATAAAATGTCTTTAAGCGACATTCTTCAACTTTCAAAAATTAGACTGACAACAAGTGTTGTTTTTTCTGCCATTGCTGGCTTTTTTATAGCAGGTGGAGCATTTAATTCTATCGACTTGCTATGTTTAATACTTGGCGGTTTTTTAGTTGTGGCTTCGTCGAACGGCTTCAATCAGATTATTGAAAAAGATTTGGACAAGCTTATGCTGAGAACTGCCGATCGTCCGTTACCAAAAAGTAGGATGAAAGTCAATCAGGCTTTTTTCTTATCTGTTTTTATGGGAGGTTTTGGAGTACTCCTCTTATTCATGATAAACTTGTATTGCGGGTTTTTTGGAGCCTTATCAGTATTGCTATATGTTTTAGCGTATACTCCTTTAAAAAGAACGACTTCATTTTCGGTATTTGTTGGAGCCTTTCCGGGAGCAATACCATTTATGTTGGGTTGGGTAGCAGTTACAAATGACTTTTCCATTGAAGCAGGAATACTTTTTGCCATACAGTTTATATGGCAATTTCCACACTTTTGGGCGATTGCTTGGGTTTGTGATGATGACTATACAAGAGCTGGATTCAAAATGTTGCCTGGTGGAAAAGATAAGGGTACAGCATCAAAAACCATGATATATACATTTTTTCTAATACCCTTGTCCATATTACCAGTATTCAGTTTCACAGGAGCATTAGAGATGTCCACTGTGGCATTGCTTTTGGCGGTATTGCTTGGACTATGGTTTTTTACAAAATCCCTTATCCTTTTTAAAACCTTAAAAGACGAAGACGCAAAAAAACTGATGTTTGCCTCATTCTTCTACCTTCCTATTTTACAATTAATCTATGTTATTGATAAACTATTATGACAACATTTGAAGAGCAAAAAAAGAAATCGGCTAAGCCGTTATTATGGATTTCAATGATAAGTATGGCAATGATTTTTGCCGGTCTTACCAGTGCTTATTTAGTGCGAAAAGCAGAAGGTAATTGGTTGGATTTCGAATTCCCAATATGGTTTTACCTGAGTACAGTCTTCATAATCCTTTCCAGCTTGACTATGAATTGGGCTAAGAAGAGCATAAAAAATGATGAGCTAGAAAAAGCACAAAAAGGCTTCAATTACACCCTTGTATTAGGATTGGCCTTTGCATTATCACAGTACATAACATGGCAAGTTTTATATACCAACGGTGTATATTTTACAGGTCCAGGAAGTAATGCGTCAGGCTCTTTTTTATATGTGCTTACTCTTATGCATTTATTTCATTTAGGAGGCGGGTTATTGGCCCTAGCAGTAACAACTTACAAAGCGAAAAAAGGAGCATACAATAGCAATAATTATCTAGGAGTTGAGCTTTGTGCTATTTTTTGGCACTTTCTTGACTTTTTATGGCTTTATTTATTCCTGTTTTTACTATATAATCATTAATATTGCAAAACTTTTCAAACCTAGAAAAAATGACAGACATCACTAAAAATGAAAAAGAAGCATGGTCTGGTGGAGAAAAACCATTTGTAGCGAGCTACGGCAAGCTAATGATGTGGTTCTTCCTAGTTTCAGATGCACTTACTTTCTCTGGATTTTTATCAGCATATGGTTTTATGCGATTCAAGTACTCGCATCTATGGCCAGTAGCTGAAGACGTATTTACACATTTCCCATTCTTACACGGCGACCATCCATTATTGTTCGTTGCCCTTATGACTTTCATACTTATTATGAGTTCCGTAACAATGGTATTGGCTGTAAATGCAGGAAACAAAAACGATAAAAAAGGAGTAACCCTTTGGATGTTACTAACCATAATTGGTGGATTTACCTTTTTAGGCTCTCAAGCATGGGAGTGGGGACACTTTATTCACGGCGATAAAGGAGGAATAGAATTACCAAACCATGAGATAGTTCATGTAGTAGATGAAGACGAACACTTTTACTCTATTTACGATTTGGTTGGTGTTGACTCATATGCCGATGATGTAAACATTACTATTGAAGATGTAAAAGAAGCGTTAGCTCAACGCCCAGATTTAGGAATACGATTAACTGATAAATCCGTAGTAAGCGATGCCGCAGCACAAGCGTATTTGAATAATGCAGAAGTAGTATTAGGCGCAAACTTAATCCGTAATGAATATGGACATCAGTTATTCGCTAATTTCTTTTACTTCATCACTGGATTTCACGGATTTCACGTTTTCAGTGGAGTGGTAATTTTAATAGTGATATTCGTTAATGTAATTAAAGGAACATACGAAAGAAGAGGACATTATGAAATGATTGAAAAAGTCGGACTGTATTGGCACTTTGTCGATTTAGTTTGGGTATTCGTATTTACATTCTTCTATTTAGTCTAACAATAAAAAATAATATTATGTCAGAGCAAACAGGAACATGGTGGATTTGGAGAGTATTTTGGATACTCCTTATCGTTACCGCTGTTGAGGTTATTTTAGGAATTATTAAGCCTGCAGTATTGATTGACAATTCATTTTTAGGAACAACCTTATTGAACCTAATCTTTATTGTTCTAACTATCATTAAGGCAGCTTATATTGTAATGGAATTCATGCACTTAGGACATGAGGTGAAGGGATTAAAACTTTCCATCTTATTACCTGCAGTTGTATTGATTCCTTACCTAGTATTTATTTTACTAACAGAAGGTCACTACATCTTCGGAACCTTATAAGAAATGAAGAAGTATAAAGGCTTATTAGCAGCCCTAATTCTCATACTGCCATCGGCTATTTATATTTTCTTTAGTTATGGCAATCATAACTTTGCCCATCTGCCTTATGTTGGTGGAGAAGATGAATCACAACACCAATATATCCCAGAATTTAGTTTTACCAATCAGTTTGGAGAGGCTATAAGCCAAGACGATTACAAAGGGAGTATCTACTTAGCGAATTTTGTCTTTACTACCTGTCCAACTATTTGCCCAGTGATGACTTACAATATGCGTCGCATACAGCAAAAGATGGAAAACTATTCTGATTTTAAAATCATTTCTCACTCTGTCTTCCCAGAATACGATACCCCAGAAGTATTGCTTGAATATGCTCAGAAGATGGAAGCCGATTTATCCAATTGGAATTTTGTAACCGGTAATCGAGAAGACATTTATGGCATTGCCAAAAGCTATTTCGTAAGTGCAATGGAAGACAGCACTGCAGAGGGCGGTTTCTTGCATTCAGAGTATTTTGTGCTTATTGATAAAGAGGGTCGAATCAGAGCACGAGAGGACGATAATGGAAATAATATTGGAGTCTATGACGGAACAAGCGATTACGAGGTAGATTTACTTATTGACGATATTAAGGTGTTAATGGCTGAGTACAATTTGGCGAAGAAGGATAAAGATGAATCAAAACGATAAATTTTATATACCACTTATTGTGGCTATATCGGTTATAATTCCATTAGCCGTAGCAGGGCTTATGTTTTTGCCGGATGATTTAAGACTCTCTTTCGGTGGTGCAGACTTGAG
>JADHMQ010000006.1 GCA_016779935.1 Flavobacteriales bacterium | reverse complement strand
AGTAGGGGAGCAAAAGGTTCATCTGCTCTCATCCCGACTACTTTTTCTACTATTTTTCTAGGGATTTGATTATATATCCCTTTTTAAATCACTAATAATATTTGTTTAGCAATTTTCTTGCTTTTTGTAATTTAGGTTCAATTACAATTTTACAATAAGGTTGTTCGCTATTATTTTTATAATACTCTTGATGATATTCTTCAGCAGGATAAAAAGCCTCGTACTTTTGTATTTCTGTAACAATTTTATTGTTAAAATATTCTTTGTTGTATTTTTCTACTTCTCTTTTAATAAGGTCTAATTCATTGTCATTGTGATATAATATTATTGAACGATAGTGTCTTCCAACATCATTTCCCTGACGATTAAGTGTTGTGGGGTCATGTACAAGAAAAAATATTTCTAGAATATTATTTAAGTTAATTATTTCTGGATTGTAGCTTATCTGACATACTTCGGCATGATTTGTTTTTCCATTTACAACTTCTCTGTAAGCTGGGTTTTTAATTTTACCGCCAGAAAATCCGCTAACAACCAATTCTACACCTTTTGCATCTTCAAAAGCTGCTTCAATACACCAAAAACAACCTCCACCTAAGGTTATTTGTTTTGTTGTGTTTTGTGCCATACACAGGTTATAAATTATTATGAATAAAAATAAAAGTCGTTTCATATGAAAGGTTAATATAATCAAAAATGGCGAAATATTGTCTATAAATGAGATGGATTTCGATTTTTAATAGTTTAAAATAATTAGTATATTTTTTTTGAAAAACTAGAATGTGAACGGTTATTTCTAAGATGAAGGCATAAGGTTTTATTCTTTAGACTTTTCATAAAAGGCTTAAATGACGTACATTAGTAGATTAAATTTGAGTAGTTTGAATCCACTTAACAAAACATTTAGAAGAGTTTTAATATTTTGCTTACTAACGCAAGTATGGAATTTCGATGTATTTGCTCAAAGTGATGATGTTTTTACAATTTATTTGGTAAGGCATTCTGAAAAAGACCATACCTCTGATAAAACTTCTGATTTGCCATTGTCTAAGTGCGGTGAACAAAGAGCGATGTCGCTTAGTAACTTTCTAGATGAGGTGAATCTAGATAAAGTATACAGTACGGATTTCACAAGAACAAGAAACACAGCCTTACCCACTGCGGATAAAAAAGAAATAGATATTACGTTGTATGACGAACAAAATATTCAGTCGTTTTCAAATCATCTTATAGAAAACAAACAAGATGTTTTAGTGGTAGGACATAGTAATACTACAGTAGTATTAGCAGGCTTGCTGATAAACAAAGAGATTCAAGATATTGAGTTACACATTTATGATCACATCTATCAAATTGTCGTAAGTGGAGACTCTCGGACACTTAATTTATTTCACTCAACCTTTAAGTGTATCGAATAAAATCAATCAAAACTTAACTTAACCTTATATGTTCAAAAAATTAATTTTATTTCAATTTAGCTTACTTTTTACATACAATTTTTCATTTGCTCAAGCAGTTGTGCCAATAATAAATTACTCTGTAAATAACAGTGGACAAGCACTTCTTTCAATTGAAGCAGAAGAGGGGAAGTACTATGTCCTTACTTCTCAACACAGTCCTACCTTTGAGTGGGCTACAACGGTAAATATGGGAGTAAACGGAACTATGATAATTTCTGATCCAGGGGGTGCCTATCCGATAGAAAACTATACCGTTACTGAATATGACATTTCAAATCCGGGCGATATAGATGGAGATGAAATTGATGACGTAACAGAGTTTAACAATATGCCCACTGATGCACCAATTAATTTTGCGCAAGCTATTGATTTTGAGGACGGTGCAACTTCAATACCTGATGCTGAAACCTTTATGGGTTTAGCTACGATTAATAATGTAGGTTGGGCTCCTTTCTTGGATGGTCAGCTATATGTGAAATTTGGAATTTTAGATAGAGATACCCCTGAGCCAAAAGTATATTTTATTAATAGTAATACGTATACCATTCATGGAGCTTTCTTTGCAGGTATAGGAGCTACTGTTACAGGGGACGATGGTTCAGGGGAGATTGTTTTTAATCCAAATACCATACTCCCAGGAGGTGTGATTGGTAGCTACTCTTTCAATTTCTCATTTGGTAACACCTATGATTTTGAGGCTACCCAAAGAACATATGAATTGCTCGTCGCTAATATGCCATTTTTACAGAATAATTTGAATCACTTTATCAGCGAGGGAAATGAAAACAATTACATGAACAACTATGTTGAAGACTTTGAAGGCACACGAATAAATGTTGTTTTGGAATCCGATGTCTTTGGGGATATAAATTACATACCCTTTCATGAAGCCGAAGGCTATGGGTATTTTAAACATATGGAAGTTGATGAAACTCCTGGCTCCAGAGATATTGTACTTTATGATGCACTTCCAAACTCCTTACCAAGAGTAGGAGGTATTATTACTTCCGTAATACAAACACCTCTATCTCACGTGAACCTAAGGGCGATACAAGATAACGTTCCTAATGCCTACATCCAGGATCCATTATCTATTGACTCTATTTCAAATCTGTTGAATAACTATGTGTACTACAAAGTAGAAAACGAAACCTTTCAATTTAGAGAAGCAACTTTGGATGAGGTAAATGAATGGTATGAAGCAATAAGACCCACTGAACCCCAAATTCCAGTCAGAGACCTAAGCATTACAGAAATTTTGCCGCTAGACGACATAGAATTTGAAATGTCAACAGCCTTTGGAGCAAAATGCTCGAATGTTGCTACAATGAGATCGTTTGGATTGCCTGATGGTACTATTCCAGATGGTTTTGGTATTCCATTTTACTTCTACGATGAGTTCATGCAATACAATAACTTCTATTTAGAAGCACAGGTAATGATAGATAATCCAGCATTTCAAAATGACATCAATTTCCGTGTAGATCGCCTTAAAATGTTCAGAGACGATATCAAAGATGCTCCGATGCCTTCATGGATGATGGATCAACTTCAGGCCATGCACGATGATTTTCCTGTGGGTACGAAGGTAAGGTGTAGATCAAGTACTAATAATGAAGATTTGCCTGGCTTTAGTGGTGCAGGTTTATACACCTCCAAAACGCAGCACTTAGATGAAGGACATATTTCTAAATCTATAAAGCAAGTCTATGCTAGTATGTGGAACTTTAGAGCTTATGAGGAAAGGGATTTTTACAGAGTCGATCATTTTATGGCAGCAATGGGAGTATTGTGTCACCCCAACTTCGAAGAAGAAAAATCTAACGGTGTTGGAATTAGTTTAGACCCTATTTATGAAACAGAAAATACGTTCTATTTGAATACTCAAGTAGGGGAGTCATTAATTACTAATCCTGATCCAAATTCTGTACCTGAAGAAATCCTGTTATATGAAGACCCTGAAAATGCAGGTGGTTATTTAGTACTTCAATTATCTAACCTAGTAGAGCAAAATCAACTCGTAATGGGGCAGAGTTATTTAGATCAAATGAGGGATTACCTCTCTATCATTCATGATGAATTCGCCATATTATACAATGTAGAAGGCGTTGAAGGCTTTGGTATGGATATAGAATACAAAGTCACTGCACAAGATCAGCTTGCAATTAAACAAGCGAGACCATGGGTTTCATTTTGGGCAGATATAAAAGCCGATAATGATTTAGAATTTACAGAGTTTATATCTCCAGTATCTTCTTCAGACTTAGGAAATAGCGAAGCTATAAAGGTGGTTATTTCTAATACGGGACTAAACCCAATGAGTGATTTTACACTGACTCTTTTAGTCGATGACCAGGAAATAGAAACCCTAACCATAACAGAAACTTTAGAGCCATTTTCTAATGCAGAATTTGAATTCCAAAGCTTACAAGATTTTTCAAACGAGGGGGATTATAATCTTAGAGGTATTGTAAGCGATGTAGACGATGAATACGGAAACAATGATACATTGAATTACACTTTAACTAAGATTCATCAATTAGATGCTACAGTTTATTTAGGAACACTTAAGGAAAAATGTAACAATGAAATTGAAGCAACAATTACTATTGAAAATAATGGAGGTAATACCATAAATAATGTTCAATTTGAAATATTTATTAATGGAGAAAGTGCAGGGATTTTTAATGAGGAAGTTGATATTTCTTCTTTGAATCAAGATGATATATCTGTTATTGTTGATGGGAATTTCCAAACGTTAAATAATGAAGTGACAATAAATGTTTTTAGTGTGAACGGGCAAGCCGATGAGGTTCCAATTAACAACTTCGCTACAGCATTTTTAGATGTTCTGTCAACCTATGATTTTGTAACATTTATTTTAAATAGTGATCAATATCCATATGAAACATCATGGTCAATTTTTGATTTTAATGATAATATTATTGCAAGTGGTGATCTTAGTGATAATGGTAATTACGATACTATTACTGAGCAAATTTGTTTGGACTATGCCTCGTGTTATTCACTTATTGTTTATGATTCGTATGGAGATGGGATTTTTTCCCCTGGCAACTTCTCTGTGCTCAATTCTTCAGGAGAAACAATTGTATTTAACGATGGTACCTTTGGAAGTCAAGCTATTGAATTGCTCTGCCCCGGTGGATCCAGTTGTGAAATTAATGCGGATGTAGTAATTACCCATTCTTTTAATGATGATGGTGTCATTTCCATTTTCACGCCTTCGTCCCAACAATATAATTACAGTATTGATGGTGGTATGAATTTTACAACCGATAATATATTTTCAGAATTAACTCCTGGCGAATATTTTGTTATAGTTCAGGATGAAGATGGAATATGTTCTTATGAAGAAATGGTATATGTAAATGAATGTACTTTAACCTCTATTGATGTGGAGTCAACCAATGTTTCTTCTGTGGTAGTAGCAAATGGAGCAATTATAATTACTCCAACTTCTGGCTTAAGTCCATATCTATTTAGTGTTGATGGTGGTCAGAATTTCGAAGAAGACAATGAGTTCTATAACTTGGCTGTGGGTAATTATAATGTAGTCGTTCAAGACGCCTCAGGTGTTTGCGAATACGAAGTGAACGTTCCCGTTGAGGTAGATGAAAGTAATGATGTAATAGAAAATAGTATTAATTCAAACGATATACTAATCCATCCTAACCCTACAAAAGATCAGATTTATGTTGAGTTCAATTCAAATTCAGAGATGTCAGAAGAGGTCTACATAGAAGTCTATGATAACTCATCTAGGCTCATTAGCTCTGGCTCATTGTTGACTAAAAACAATGCTAAAACAATGATATCATTAGGCGAATTAGAATCAGGAATATATCACTTGAAGTGTTATAACAAATCGTTTAATAATTACTTTAAAGTTGTTAAGATAAAATAGATAGGTGTCATTAACGTTTAAAGTTGATTAGAAGTATTTTTAAATTTGAAAAACAAGCTTAACCAAAACTTGTTGCAGATTATGAAAAAAATCAATTCTAATATTTATTATATTTTCTTTTTCTAATACGAATTTGCTTCCTTTCCACTTACTTAAACACTTTATTCAGATACTTACCCCAACTGTATAGAGTCTAATTCTGTTATGTGTGATTTAATTCCAAGCCTTGAAACTAATTTCATAAAATCAATCAAAAATGATTTGTCAAATATTTAATTATATTTTCAATGCAACAGTGTTGCAATAATTGTGTTATTTTTGTCTTTATAAAATTGTTAAATCATGTAAAAAAATATTTTGTTAAATGTTTTTTTATCAAAATTAAATAGGATATTTAATGGCTTTTATTGATGATTTGTCATAGATAAAAATTTTTAGAGTATATGTTGCATTCAGAATCTATAACTTTTGCTTACGATGATGTAAATCAATTTTCGTTTCCTGATATTAAATTAGAAAACGAAGAAGATTTATTGATACTTGGTGAGTCAGGGGTAGGCAAAACAACCTTAATTCAAATTCTAGCTGGATTATTAAAACCCTTGTCTGGAACATTAGATTTTAATGGTCTTAACTATCATAATTTACCCTCTAAAGAGTTAGACCAATTCAGAGGAAAGCACATAGGGATGGTTTTTCAACGTCCACATTTTGTGCGAAATATCAGTGTTTTGGATAATCTGCTTCTTTCGCTGTATTTGTCACATAACAATCAAGACAGAGAACGTGCTATTCATTTGTTAGAGCAGATAGGCTTAGCAGATAAATTGGACTGTAAGCCAGATGAATTAAGTCAAGGTGAGCAACAAAGAGCAGCTATAGCCTTAGCAGTTGTCAAAAATCCAGATATAATTTTAGCAGATGAGCCCACTTCCAGTTTGGACGATACTAATTGCGATAAGATTATTAAACTCCTCAAAGAGCAGGCATCAAGCACAAATGCCCAACTAATAATCATCACGCACGATAGCAGATTAAAAAGTCAATTTAAAAAATCTATAACATTATGAATATTAGACAATTAGGTTGGCGAAATCTTGTAAGTAACCCTTTGAATACTACTCTTAGCTTATTGTTAATGACCTTTGGAGTAGGTGTCATTTCATTGCTTTTATTACTGAACAACCAAATAGAACAACAACTCAAAGCTAACCTCAAGGGTATTGATATGGTTGTTGGAGCAAAAGGTAGTCCATTACAGTTAATTCTTTCCAGTATATATCACATAGATAACCCAACAGGAAATATTTCATATAAGGAAGCAAAAAAGCTTAGTAAAAACGCATTGGTTGATTTTACCATTCCGCTTTCTTTTGGCGATTCTTTTAACGGATTTAGAATAGTTGGAACAACACACCAATACCCTGAACTCTATGAAGTGAGCCTGAAGGAAGGGCGATTATGGAACCGTAGTTTAGAGGTGGTACTTGGAAGTACGGTTGCCGATGTTCATCAATTAGAAATTGGGGATACCTTTTATGGCACACATGGCTTAGTAGAAGGGGGGCAAGTTCATGACGATTATGCTTATGAAGTTGTGGGAATACTAAACCCTTCCTATTCTACAGTTGATCAGCTAATTTTGACCAATTCAAAAAGCGTTTGGAAGGTGCATAATCATGAAGCTATTGAAGACAGTCACGACCACGCCAATTGTGACCACGATCACGAGCATGACCACCATGACCATGCTAATTGTGACCACAACCATGGTGAAGAGGTGGAGTTGAGTATTTCCGAAGACCTAGGCATCCCCGATGATGCTATGATAACCGCTCTATTAGTGAAATTTAAAAGTCCAGTAGGTTTTATTCAATTACCTAGAAAAGTCAATGAAACAACAAGCCTACAAGCTGCTGTTCCAGCACTTGAAATAAGTCGATTAACTAATTTGCTGGGTTTTGGTGTGAAGACTATAAATGGTATTGCCTACATAATTATTATAGTTTCTGGATTAAGTATTTTTATCAGTCTATATAATTCATTGAAAAAAAGACGTTATGAGTTAGCGCTTATGCGTGTACACGGAGCTAGCAAATGGCAATTGGTTAAACTTGTATTACAAGAAGGAATGACACTATCATTATTAGGAGCTATTTTTGGATTATTAATCAGTCGATTGACCCTGTTCTTCATGTCTTTTTTGGTTGAGCAAAAATATGCGGTAAATTCCTTTCAATTCAATCTAATAAGTGAGGAACTGTGGTTGTTCCCAATAGCGCTACTTATCGGCTTAGCTGCATCACTAATACCTACTATTCAAACCTATAATATTAATATCCCTAAAACACTTTCAGATGCATAGACTACTTATTCTTACTCTTTGCTTTTTTGTAAAAATCAGTTATTCTCAAATCGAAATAGACTGGAGTACACTTGCTGATGTTGAGTTTACCGATGTTTATATGGAAGAAGAAGATGAATACTTTTTATATCCTCATTTTGGGATGAATGTGCAAGAATTAGCGGGTAAAGAAGTGGTAATTCGAGGCTTTGTTTTGGCAATTGACCCCACTGACAATTATTATATCCTTTCAAAAGGGCCATTTTCTTCGTGTTTTTTCTGTGGTGTTGGTGGTCCTGAAACCATTATAGAACTAGAGATGAAGTCGAAAAAAGATGTTTTTATAATGGATGAAGTAGCAACTATGAAAGGGACACTTAAGCTCAACTCAGACGATATTTACCAGTGCAATTACATTCTGCAAAACGCTGAAGTTTACTTGAGGTAAACGGATTTTTGAAAGAAGATGTGTTCTGCTTGGAGTAAAGTTCAATTCTCTTTTGATTTGAACTCAATAAGAGAGCATTTAAACACTTATAGTAAGTACTAAGATATCTACATAATATTCCACCAATAAAGCTTAATTCGGCATAAATGTATCTTTCAGAACTTTGCTCTGGCTTTATGTTTTCTAATTCGTAAGCATTTTGGCTATCACTAACAGGAAAAGAGGCATAGCACAGACCCGTACTTAAAAAGAAAAAAAATAGAACTTGACGCATAGTTACCAAAGGCAAACTATTAATTGAACTACTTTTATAATTATATTTTCATTGGGACTTCCATAAGAAGAATCTTAGAGTCTTTCTTAGCAGTAATATTTATTTGCTTACTATTCCAGATGCCGAATCCGTCACGTTTTTCGAGCTTTTGTTTTTGAATAACGGCACCGCCTTCAATAATAAAAGCATATACGCCATTGGTGTCGGAATTCAACTTATAATCAATATCCATATCTTTAGTGAACTCTCCTAAACTAAACCAAGCATTTTGGTGTATCCATACACCTTGATCCATAGAGCTAGGGGAGAGGATTTGATTAAAAGTATTTTGTTTGCTGATAGACTTTAGAGACAGCTGGTCGTATCGAGGTGTAACATTTCTTTTGTTGGGGAATAGCCATATTTGTAGAAGCTTTACGGGCAACTCTTTATTAGCATTAAATTCACTGTGCGTTATTCCTTTTCCAGCACTCATTACTTGAATATCACCATTTTTGATTACAGTACCATTACCCATATTATCTTTATGCTCTAGGTCACCTTCTAATGGAATGGTAATAATCTCCATGTTGTCATGTGGATGGGTGTTAAACCCTCGTCCACCTGCAATAGTGTCGTCATTAAGCACTCTTAAGACGCCAAAGTTCATACGATTTGGGTTGTGATAGTTTGCAAAACTAAAGGTGTGATTAACCTTTAGCCAACCGTGATTGGCACTGCCTCGTGTATTGCCTTTGTGTAATACTGTACGTTCTGTCATAATTTCAGTATTAGGCATGTGATTAAAACCAACTTGTTCACTTAATTTATCATATGTTGACTCGGTCTTAGTGTTTGACTTGAGAGCAAATGGAGCTGCCATCGCAGCAGCTCCGGAAATGATAGTCTTTTTTATAAAATCTAATCTTTTCATCTTTACTTAAATATAAATTTTCCTGAGGGATATTTTTCAAGCCAAGTGGATAAACTCTTTTGGGAACGTAAAGTTACTTTAATATTTTTTGATATGAAGATAATTTTACATTCACTTTCATCAATTTCTTTAAGAGTGAGTCGTTTTTTTGATCGAGGCATATTATATCTCTAAACTTAATTTGATTTCAAATTCATCGTAAATCATGTTGTCTCCAAGGTTTTCAAAAAAGCTACCAGAACCGTATCTAATATCGAAATCAGTTCTGTCAATCTTAATAGTAGCATTTAATCTATTCTCAACCTCTTCAGCAGTAAAATCAATAGCTTTACTTATGCCTTTGATAGTAAGCTCAGCACTAATGTTATAACGGTTATCTTGTACTTTAGAAACCTTTTTAATAGTTAGACTTGAGGTAGGAAATTTTTGTACACTAAAGAAGTCATCAGACTTAAGGTGGCCTTCTAATTTATTTTTATATTCACCAGATAAATCTGTACAAACAATTGTTGACATATCCATTACAAAGTTCCCACCTTTGAGTTTTTTGTTATCATATATTAAGTCAGCAGATTTTAATGAGATCGTACCTTCGTGTGAACCTACTACTTTTTCTCCTTTCCATTCAACTGTACTAGTTTTTACTTTTATGGTATCGTTAGGTGTAAAACTTTGTAAACCCACACTTAATGCTAAAAGCATAATTGCCATAGTTGTTTTGATGAAATTACTTCTTAAGTTTGCATGTGATCCATCGCAATTCCCGTTTGGATTTTTTGTTTATCCACATTTACATTTTGGTGATCTTAAATTTTTCATAATATTTTGTTAATTAAATTTTTTGTTATAGTTTCGCAAGGTAACTAATATTAGTAACAAAAAGTAACGGTTACTTAAAAGTAACAATCAAATACTGGTAACCTATAAGTAACAAATAGTACAGAAATGGATAATATCGAACAATTTTGCCCTACAAGTATATTCACTGATAAACTTGGTGGTAAATGGAAATTAGCAATAATTTACAATCTTAGAAACAGACATTTGCGATTTGGTCAGTTAGTAACACTTGTTCATGGTATTTCTAGAAAAGTACTTACAGAACACCTTAAACAGATGGAAGCCGATAATCTTATCACTAGAAAAGTGTATAAAGAAATACCTCCTAAAGTTGAGTATAGACTTACTGATGCTGGTAAAGACTTATTACCGCTTTTTCAAAAAATTGACAGTTGGGTTTCAAAGCATTATTCGAAGTAATTGCCTATACTTCTTTAATAACTAAGTCGTCGTGGATTCTAAATCGTTCTGTATAAACTCCTCCTTCTTCGGCTTCTCCAATTCCAAAAATCATTACAACGTGGCTTTGCCAATTGAGATTGAGTATTTTCTTAACTCTTTTTTCATCAAAGCCTTCCATAGGGCAGGAATCAAACCCTTCGGCAACTAATGCCATCATAAAATTCTGACAAGCTAGGGCTGTAGTTTTTGTAACGGACTCAAATAATTGATGCTTGTAGATAGGTCCTCTTTGAATGGGTTTGAAAAATCCTAAAATACCAAAAAAGACATAAAAAATACGTTTCAGTATACCAAAAATACCAAAGCGATCGTGGGTGTAAGCTAATGGTATTAAGGTATTGTAATACTTGTTGACTAATGGATGCAGTTCTCCTTTTTTTAGGTACTCTTCAATAATAAAATCACGGTTTCTCTTCCAAGTGTCAATTCTAGATAGAGATACAACAATTTCTTTGGCAGTTTTTGCTGCATTCTGAGAGAAACACGCTTCAACAACCTTTTTTTTCTTTTCCTCATCCCTAATCCAATAAAACTCCCAGGGTTGAAGGTTGGAGGAGTTTGCTGCTAGCACTGATGTTTTGAGACATTTCCTCATTACAGATTCTGGTACAGCTGTGTCAGTAAATCGCCTTACTGATCTTCTTTTATTTACTGCTTCAAAAAAATCCATTATTTATTTTGTATTGTTTTTAGTATTGATTTCAGTTCTTTTATTTCAAAAATTATATTCTGTTCTTGCTCTAGAATTGAACCTTCGAGCTTTAGTATTTGATTCTCTAATTCTATAATTTTATTTTGCTTTTTTTTAGATTTATTAAGGTCATTAATAAGCCATGCAAAAGCAATTAGTTCTATAATCAATAGAATTATTGTCAATATTATTTGAGTGTCCATATTTAAGGTTAAAGTAATGCATAATAAATGCTAAAATTAGACCTTTATTAATTACCAATCATAATAAAAATAAATATTCTATTCACTAGCTTTTGAACAGTTCTCTTTTCTCACATTCATTGTAAATGATAAGTATCAAAAGCCCAAATAGTAAAGATGAAATTATGAGTATTATATTTGATATTCCATCTGTAAAAAAGGAAATTCTTATGAGGATTGTAGAGATGATAAAGCCAGAATTTCTCATGATTTTATGAAATAATTCTGAGTTAAAGAAGGAGAACAATAGTAGTAAGACATCAACGATAATGAGTAACTGAAAGAGTTCATCAAAGAAAATATTATTGATTGATATCATTTGTGTGTTTACCATTTGTGAATCATAGACGCCACTAATCCACGATATAAAATGAAAGCTTGCCAGTAGGATGATAATTGGTACTAATAGGGTAGACATCCATGTCTTAATTTTTATAAATCGATTTAACACATCTTCACTAGCTGTAGACTTGAATTTCATCGAATTACGTCTAAAAAAATAGATTAGTAGAAAGAGAACCAAAGAAGTGCCTAAATCAAGGAATATTTGGATGTTTGATTCATTGCTAAACAGCCTTTGGTTTAAATCAAGGTTAGAGATATCTTTAAATATTCTCCTGATGATTATCAATGTTATAATTTCGTACTGTTTGGATATATAGGTAGTTATTGAACGGGGGAGATAATATATTAGTAGATATATTTCGTAGGCTAGTATAAATGAAAATGGAGTGTAAATAGCAGCAATTGGGCTTGAAAGTAAACCGTGTTGGTCGTCAATCTCTATTAGATTAAGCTTTGTTAAGTAAATCAAAGCAAGATGAATGAAAAAGCTTATTACTGAGATGAATAAAATAAACCGCTCTACTTTTTGCTTTGTTTTTATACCTATAAAAGTGTTAAAAATTTTAACCTCAAATCCTGACATAATATTAGTTTTTAAAAAACTACATACAAACTTGTCTACTGAAGTATAAGCTTGTAGTTGCTTGCTCCAATTCTAGAGCTAACAGTTAAATTATATATTCCTTTATGGAAGTTTGATAAATCAATCTGATTAACATAGTTTCCATTTAGACTAAGTTCTTCAGTGTATATTTTTTCTCCAATTATATTTGTAACCGATAGTTCATATTTATCATATCCATTCAAATTGATATTAAATACATTTGATGATGGATTTGGATATATAGAAACATCTAGACTGTTTTCTTTGATTGAAGAAATAATCCCTTCACATGTAAATTGACAATCGTTCAAAGATGAGAAAGCACCAGAGCCATCCATTGGGTCAATACAAGCATCATTTATGCAATTCCAGCTTTCTGCAATCGTTGTGCAAAAAGGAATATCGAAAGCATCCTCAGGTGCCACGTTAATAATATTATCATTTATGATAACTTGGCCATTAGTGTCAAACACTTTATAACCAGTTTCTTCAGGATATACAGGATTGTTAACTATAAAATCAAAAGTATCGTTGTAGTTAGCATTAATTTCTGTTATTTGCTTATATCCTACTGGCATATCTATTGATTGTTCTAATTCTCCGTTTATATATACTTGAAGAGGTCCGTACCAACCGTATCCAATATCATGAAATAACTCAATTTTTATTTTCCCACAATGGTCTTCACCAAACACTTCACAGGCTACAATATTTGTAATATTTGGGAGCTTATAGTTTGGAGAGTCATTAATGCTAGTAACTAATTGTCCATCACCGTTGTAGAGTTTGTAGCTGTGATTATATCCACCATATCCGCTTCCATCGTTACCAACAAATAAATCAATGATATCACCTTCATCAACTCCAAAATTGAAGTTCCTTGAATTTGAACCTTCGTAAATAGTTAAATCTTCTATGAATTCATCATTAATGTATAAATATAATATATCGCCTTCCCATCCGTCATTGTTTGATAGTAAATTTAGTCGCCATATTCCACAACTTCCCTCTAAAACAGGAATATTAGGCCTAATTACGGCATCAATGACATGTACAATACCGTTATATGCCATTAAATCTGTAATTGTAACTTCTGCAGTATTTTCATCACCAATAACAAAGAAGGTGCTGTCTGTGTAATCGAATTCAACACTAATGCCATCTACATTGAAGGCAGTGTTACCAGAGTACATTTCAGAACTTGGTATTTCATTTTCAAAAATATGATTGAACACTAAGTCATAAATGTATTGGGATTCTAAGAGTTCATCAACTGTCATATCAAGCTCTTGAGCAAAAAACGCAAAGGCATCGTCAGTAGGGGCATAGACCGTAAAGGGTCCAGGACCTTCAATACTATTGTCAATGGAAGCTTGTGTTGAAAGGTTATCATCGTAACTGACTAATATAATTGCTTCTTCAAAAGTTTGGTGTACTTCACTTCTAGCAATTATTTCCATGACTGTTGCTTCTGGCAAGCCACTTGGGGCTAGGCAATAATCAATTACGTGTACCACTCCATTGTATGCCTCTAAATCAGTTGTTACTATTTCTGCATTGTTCACAAAGAATGAACCATTATTTTCGGTAATATTCAACATTTGACCTTGTGCAGACAGTATCTGTAAACCATTAAATAAATCCTCAGCTAACAATCTTCCAGGTGCAATGTGATACTGAAGTATTTCTGTGAAATCAGGAATATTTAGAGCATCAAATTGGTTCAAATTCATGTATTCAAGTATTTCATTAACAGCATCGTCATTGGGAACAAAAATGGTCCATGGTCCACCTTGTGTTAAATATTCATTAGTGAATGAGTTGAAAGCATAGAAGGAACTAAATACATCTTGTGGATTTGGGTTATCAGCATTATATACAGTACTTAATAAGTCGTACAAATCAAATGCATCTACATTAATGTTTAGAGACATGCCAGCTTCAGCATTGTAACCCACACTACAATCAAAATTAAAAATACCGGCAGTATCAAATTCAATAACCCCCATGCATACACCTTCAGAGTTTCCAGTAGTTTGCTCTAAGAAGTAATCAATAGCATTATTGAATGACTCACCAGTAATACTATTTGAGATGCCATTCACAGTATGTTCTCCTTCAATATTAATAAAGGCAACTGTTTCGCCAGGCGCTATGGTAAGTTCTGAAGGAACAAACTCAAAATTGTTTAAAATAACAGTATAGTCTGCTTCACATTGGGCATAAGACTTTGCGCTGAAAACACTAAAAGAAATTGCTAAGGCTAATATTAAATCTTTCATTTTTCATGTAAATTGTTTAACAAATATATGAATATATATCATTTTGTATAACTATTTTTTAAAAAAGCTATACAAAGACTTATATTTTTAACAATTATGTATGTTTAAACGTGACAGTTAAAATGATTGAATACATAAGTGTTTTTATGATTAAAAGGTATTATTATATAAATTGAAGTTATAAGTAGAGAGCGATAAATATTTGTTGCTCAGTAGATTTAAAAATACATTTGAACCATTATTTAAATAAAAAAAATATTTATGAAAAATCTTATATTATTAATTTTAGTCTCTCTCGGACTATTAACAAAGGCACAAAACATTCCTACAACATTGTGTGAACAAACTTATACAGTAGGTAATTATTATGTGTTTGAGGTAGCGATTCCAACTACAGGAAATGGTTTGCCAACCATGGCTCCATTGTATGCTTATACTAATACAATACTAGATACATGGGAAGATAGTTGTTTTGGTGGTCCTTGCACACATACCGTATATAATGAGTATGGTGAGGATACAATTACAACTTGTATAGCTTACACCCTTTCCGATTCAGGGTACGTTGATACTTTAATGTGTTGCTTAACTCAATATTGGAACGGTGAAGCATGGGTACCTGTAGGTGGAGATGTTATATCTACTTGGACATGTTCACAAAACGCTTTTGGTTGTTCTGAATTAATGGATGGAAGTGGAGAATTTGCAACAGAAGAAAGCTGTATAGCTTCATGCGATTCTTCTGTAGACTGTAACGGTTCTGTTGAAATTACAGAAGAGAATGGTCAACTTACAGCAAATGCCTATGGTGTGAATTTACCTGTGTCTTATGAATGGAGTAATTTAGAAAAATCACAAACTATCACGCCTTCCGCTAATGGAGTATATACTTGTTACATTGTTGATGCTGATGGATGTGACTATTCGGCTACATTCACTTATTTCAATTTTGATTTTTGTGATTCAACATGGTACGATGCTAATTTTACAGAAGTTGATGGCCTTTGGGAAGTTATTTTTCTGGATATATTACTGAATCTTTAAATGATATTACAGATACCGTAGTGCATGGTTTTGTAATTACCCCTTCAAATGAATTTATGTCTCAATATGGTAGTGTGGGTTCTTATCCTCACACATGGACACCTGAGTTTGCCTTATCATTATCATTAGATGATACACTGACGGTTTGTTGGAGTGCTTCCATATATGCTGATGGATTGAATGCTTTTCCACAAGGTTGGAGTGAAATGTGTAATATGAATCAAGAGATTTGTGACGAATGGGTGTGGTATGGTGAAGCTTGGGCAAGATCAATCTCTGCACCAACCTCTATTAATGAGTCTTTTGTACAAAATAAAAACCTTATTAGAGTAATTGACGCTTTAGGTAGAATTGCCGATAAGGATGCTGACAATAGATTGTTGTTCTATATTTATGACAATGGTGATATAGAGAAAAAAATCATAATCGAGTAAAATTCTTTTTTTCCCTCTAGTGTGCAAAAAACCCTCTTAAAATAAGAGGGTTTTTTTTCAATTCAAATCTTGAGTTTGTAATCGAAAAATTAACCTTATTTTTGCCCCTCCATAATTTTAAGATAAATTAATAGGTTAAAAATGAACGGTGGTAATACAGCTAAAAACAGTGTGTCAAAACGATTGGGTTTACTCAATCGGTACTTTAAGATTACACGTTTTTATTCCTTTTTAAAGGATACCGCTTTCAAAGGGGGTTATCTTATTGCTCTTTTTGTTGCTGTAGTTTTTCTTCTAGATACTTTTGTTGTTGATATCAATCTATTGCTTAGCAACTTAGTTGAGTCTTTTTCTCCACTAGCTATATTTTCAATTTTTCTAATATCAGAGTCTATTTTAGGTTTGCTACCACCAGAAGTATTCATTGCTTGGGCATCTAAATCGTCTTTTTCCTATTTATATTTATTTACTCTAGCGTCTATTTCTTATTTAGGAGGTGTAATTTCTTACTTCATAGGAGGACGTCTATTTTTAATTCCTGCAGTAAAAAATTATGTAGAAGTTAAAATTGCAAAGCATATAGTCAACTTACGAAAGTGGGGTGGAGTATTTGTAGTTTTAGGAGCAATTTCGCCACTTCCTCACTCTATGGTAAGTATGGCTTGTGGAATAATTAAATACAATTTTAAGCATTACCTCTTATGGTCTTTGTTTAGGTATATTCGTTTTCTGGTTTACGCTTTAATTATTTTTCAAGTTTTTTAGAACTACAATAGGCTGTTTATACCAGTTTTTGGGATTGGTGTTGCTCAATGGCGAATTCGATTTTATTTACAATCTCATCTATAGAATCACTTTCATAATTTATTTCCAACGGAGATTTTATTTCAAAAGACTTTAATACCCCTTTCTTTATGACGAACAGTCCTTTTTTGTCAAACGAACGCCTGAAACCATCAATAACAATTGGTATAACTTCAGGTTTGTTTTTCTTGATAATATGAGCCGTTCCTTTTCTTACTGGCATCCATGCTTTTGTAGTGCCCTGAGGGAATGTAATAACCCAGCCTTCATTCAATGCTTTGTCAATGTTCGAAACATCTTCTGACTTAACATCTCTTTGGACACTTTCCCCTTTACACCTCCATGTTCTATCAATACTAATAGAACCAGCATGTGCCATTAATTTAGGTATAAGCCCAGATTTCATAGTTTCTTTGGCAGCTACAAAATAGAGATTCATCTTGGGTTTCCACAAGTAGCTTATGTTTTTAATGCTATTTCTTCTCCCTTTTAGGCTAGCGTTTATAACATGAATCATAGCTGCCACATCAGCAAAATAGGTTTGATGATTGGAAATAAATAAGACATTTTTATCAGGTAAATCCTCAAGGAAATGGGTTCCACTAATATGCATCTTGTTCGTTCCTCTAAAACGTGAATGGGATAAGATTCCGAGTATTCTTACTAGCCATTTTTTTAAAAACAGATTGTGCCCAAAGTTATTTTTCTTTGTTAGAAACATATTAACGTGTTAAAGACAAATTGGTTTTTATGTCTTTGATAAAATTAGTAAATATTTAATAACTTATTAAAAAATTGTAAGTTTGACATCATGAGGACTCTATCAACAAGTTTATTTTTACTCTTATTTTCTTTCACAGCTCTATCTCAAAACACCTATTCTGATATTGCTCCAATATTATTTGAAAAATGTGCACAATGCCATAGAGATGGTGGAGGGGCACCCTTTTCGGTTTTAAACTACGATGAAACGTATTTTTACCGTAATTCTATTTACCACCAAGTTTCAGAAGGATATATGCCGCCATGGGCTCCTGATACATCTTATATGCATTTTGTCAACGAAAGAGCCTTAACGGAAAGTGAGAAAGAAGCTATTCTCGACTGGGTTGATGCTTTTGCATTAGAAGGAGATACCTCTTTATTACCAGAAGTTCCAGAATTTTCTTCTACAATCCTTAACGGTGAGCCTGACTTAATCATCAATACACCAACATTTGAAAGTAATGCCTTCAATGAAGATGCGTATAATCTTTTAGTCGTGCCGAGTGGTTTAACGACTCAGAGGTATTTGAGGGCAATTGAGATTATACCTGAAAATCCTGAACTTACTCATCATATTGTTTTTAATGCCGACAATGCGGGGGTAGTTTCCGAAGATATGTCAGGACTTAGTGCAAATATTGAAGGAGAGATTTATGTTGGGATTTATACACCAGGCGGAAATCCTATCATTTTTCCTAATTCCTCAGAAATTAAAATGGGAATATCTCTTCCTGCTCAAGCCGACTTAATTTTTCAAGTACACACACCTAACTATGTGTCTTCAGGAGCGAGTTATGGAATGGATGTAAATATTCAAGTAAGACTCTTCTTTTACCCAGAAGATGAGATAGGCGTAAGAGAAGTTTTTTCTCAGACCCCTCTTCAATATTGGGAGGATGATTTTTATATTTTACCTAATGAAGAGAAATTGATAAGTACAGAGTCTGAAGCTGTTGAGTTTGATTTTTCTGTGTATAATGCCTTACCACATTCTCATAAAATTTGCACTGAGATATTAAATTACGCCTTTCTAGGAGATGATACCATTCCTTTAATTAAAATTAACCGTTGGGATTTTAATCATCAAGAGTATTATTACTTTAAAAATTTGTTAAAAATTCCTGAAGGATATACCCTTTATTCTGAACACTTATACGATAATACAGTAGGTAATCACCACAATCCGTTTAATCCTCCTCAACTTATTACTGTTGGTCCAAATTCAAATGATGAAATGCTATTTGATAGCTTTCAATTTTTACAATATCAAGAAGGAGATGAGTTTATAAATATTGACAGTATCTTAAGTAATGATCCACTTCTAACGGTTTCTGGAGTTTCAGAATACAGTTCAACAGAACTATTCAATTCTTATGTAGCTCCAAATCCTGTTAATCAAGTTTCAAGTATATATTTTCCACATTTCGATAATTCATTTGAAGATTACACTTTGGATGTTGTAAATACTGAGGGTAAAAAAGTTAGTATAGACTACCACCTTAATAGAGGGTATATTTCTTTTAAAAGAGGGGCTTTGACTTCGGGAGTATACTTTTACACCATTAACGGTACTAAAAGTGCAGTATCTTCTGGAAAGTTTTTAGTAGTGGATTAATCACTTATTTCTTGAGTGTCATGGGGTTTGCAAACTCTGTGGTGACGTAAGAATTGGGAGCTGTTTCTTCAATAATTTTCAGTACCTTTTTGAGTTTCCTTTTTGGAATGATGCACCAGTATATTCTAACAGAACCTTTAATACCTTCACCATTTATTACGGTAACACCAAAACCCTCTTTCCTTAGGGGTTCAGCAACATTAAGAGAGTCTATGGAGGTAAATACCCTAACTACAACATCACCAAAACCTAGAATGCTTTCAATATATGAGCCTAAAATTGTACCGGCGGAAAAACCTAATGCATATCCAGCAATAAGCAAAGAATCATCAATATCTTGAATGACTTTTGAAACTGCTAAAATCCAAATTACAGATTCTACTAATCCTACTAATCCAGCATACAAAGGTTTATTCTTTGCAATTAATAAAGCTCGGACAGTACCAAGACTTTGGTCACATAAACGTAAAAGGAAAATTGTTAATGCTGCTAAAAAAACACTCATTTAGTAAATATTTACATATCAAATGTACTAATTTAAAATTCATTTCCAGGAGATGAATTTGAACTCTATTAATCCAAAGAGCTTAGGTAAGACTCTGAAATGGTTTTGATATTATTTTTCTTTTCATCACTCATATTGTGGTACATGTTTACCATGAATTTCATTCGGATATTGTTTTTGAATACATCTTCATATTCGTGAATGAAACGCCAGTAAAGAGCATCCCATATTTCTTCCCAATTTGATTTTTTGTAATCACTCATTTTTTTGATGTAATTACTACTGCTGAAATAAGGTTTTGTTGACATAAGTCCACCATCAGAAAATTGGCTCATTCCATATACATTTGGTACCATAACCCAATCGTATGAGTCAATAAATACCTCCATGAACCATTGGTATACATCATCTGGATCAAACTCACATAGAAGCATAAAGTTCCCTAAAATCATGAGTCGTTCAATGTGGTGAGAATAGGCTGTTTTAAGAATCTTTTTTATGGTATTGTCAATGGGTTCAATACCAGTAGTACCATCATAAAAGGAGGTCGGTATTTTTCGTTTGAAGTTGAAAAAATTAGTAGTTCTTTCTTGAGAACCTTTGACAATATATATTCCTCTTATAAACTCTCTCCATCCTATAATTTGGCGAATAAAACCTTCAACAGAATTTAATGGAATATCATTTTTTTCGGCGAAGTTCAATGTTGATTTTAGGACGTAATCAGGCGTTATTAGACCTATGTTCATCATCGGTGTAATTACGCTATGATTTAAGAATGACTCTTCTTTGACTATGGCATCTTCATAGATTCCAAAATCATAAAATCTATTTTGTAAAAAGTCGTCAAACCATTCTTTCGAAGACTCAAAAGTAGTAGGGTAAAGGGGTATAGAACTTAATTCTCCAATATTTTCTGAGAAAATTTTATTGACATAATTAACAGCCTCTTCATAAAAAGCATCACTTTCAAGATTTTTAATTGCAGGAGGTGTTTTTCCTTTAGGGTATTTTCTTCTATTTTCTGTATCAAAACTCCATTTGCCACCGATAGGAGTTTCGTTTTTGTCGATTAAAATTTTGAATTTCTTTCGCTGATTGATATAAAAAGAAGTTTGAAAAAACTTTTTCTTATCAGCTTTAAAAAAAGTGCCTAATTCCTCATCTTTAGTCAAGAAATTAGGATTGTCGTACTTTTTTAAATCCAGATTATATTTTTTAGCATTTTTCTCAATTTTTTTAGATAGATAGTTATCGACAGGGTCAATGAAATGAATACATGCAATTTCTTCATTTTTGAAGTGATTAAATAGGCTGTCAATAGTTGCTAAATTATTATTACAATCAACATATACTGTTGATTGGTTTTTACTATTCAAATACGATTCATAAAACTTCATGCTAGATCGGTGCAATACCAATTTTTGTTTATGAAAATTATATTGTTTGAAAAATAAATCATCTTCGATGAGATAAGAAACAGACTGTTCAAATGGTAAAGGACTAAGTTCAAATAATTGATTTGGAAATATAATATTGACTGTTTTCATGCTTTATACGCTTTTGAGTTCCTTTTTACATTTATTCCAAAATTTAAAAAACGATGGGTAGTACCCTTTTACTGAAAACATCCACTCTCTTTGATCTTCAATGCCCTTGTAGTGTATGTTTAAGGGGTGTTCTTTAAAATAAAGCTGACTAGTCTTGCTTAGTGCTCGAAGTTCTTCAAATGAGCCTACAAACAGCTGTATTCCATCAATATTTTTGGAAAGATCGAGCATAAAGTCCACAGATTTTTTTGAGATAGGATATTTTTCAAATACATCTGGTTCTAGTAAAAGTATCCTATTAGCTTTTTCTTCTTTCCTCCATTTTGGGTCAAGGTTATAGTAATTGTAAATAAAAGTAGGGAGTTCAGTATTAATCTGTAAACTATTACCGCTTTCAGGTAGGGGAGTTGTAAGCTCTAAGACTAAAGTTTCTTTTAATTCAGAAGGAATTTCCATTGAATAAAAGGCTGAATAATCAACATCTAGGAAAGTGTTCTTCTGTTGAGTATAGCAGTATTTGTTTATGTTATCTTGATTTGCAAAATAAAGTTTATTGCTATTTGCTCCGCAAACCCACTGCCAACTTAAAGCATTACTTGCCCAATCACCATCTAGTAAATGATAGTACATCCATTGAGCTGGGGCTTTCCAATGCGATTTAGCGTTGTTGCAACAAATAGCCGCAATATACATACGGATGTGGTTGTGAATATAACCAGTATCGTAAAAATCTTTAATTGCATTGTCAATCGCTTCAATAGAACAACTGCCTTCTACTATAGCTTTTGGAATTTGGTGATTATCGACCTTAAGTTGATTATTTATTAAATCGTTATTAATAAGATTTTGTTTTTCAACCCAAATCTGTTGCCAATAATCTCTCCAAGCTAATTCTTGAATGAATTTCTCAATATTTTTTGGGTTATAACCTCGATTCAGTAATGAGTTTAGAATTTCTTTGGTAGAAATTACACCTCTAGAAATATAGGGGGATAATTTACTGACCGCACCGTCAATGTAGTTTCTGTTTTTAGCGTAAGAAACTGGCTCTATGGCCTTAATTCTGTCGTAGATGAAGGTTAAGTCAACATTCATTTTGTATAACTTTTAAATAAAATAATTATACAAAACTAGTTAAAATATATATTCAACTAAGTAAATGAAGTCTTTTTTAATGGATTATTCGTCTCTATTTCCTCGGAAGGCCTTATAAAGTTTGTCTTTTATTTCTTCTTCCATATCAGATTCTGCTTGTAAATATCCTTTAGTCCGTCCAATAAATAATGCAATTAGGGCAGCCTCACGTACATTATGCCCTTTTTGAAGGAGTTTCATTACTGCATCATAGGTAGAATCTGTTTCTTCAGAAATTTCGTAAGCTAATTTTTCAAAATCGAATAATTCGTCTTTATCGCATTGTAACAAGTGACATAATTTTTCAATTTCAAATTGACTTAAAAGAGGTGTTTTTTTTGGAACATTCATAACAAATACTATTTCTATTTGAGTAATAAAGCAAAATCTGTGCCAATTTGATGAAATAGTCAAAATGTCAGTTTATTAGTTATATTTGATATATACTTTATTTTATGAAACCTTATCTTATTCTTTCATTTATAGTGCTTCCATTTTTTACTATTGCTCAAGATTGTATTGATGAATCTGCAATAAACCCTGACTGTTTATGTTTTTTGATTTATGATCCAGTTTGTGGGTGTGATGGAGAAATTTATGACAATTCCTGTTATGCTACTCAATGTTATGGAGTATCCTCTTATATTTCTGCAACTGATGCTAGTGGTAATATTATGGATTGTGCCAACGCTTTTCAGTCCACAGTATGTGATTCGATACAAATTGATGTATTAGGACTGACATATTCTATTTCCGAAGAACAAACAATTTTGGTGATTAATATTTCAACTACTCTTCCTGATGATTTTAATGTCGGCTATGGCGGTTTTGTATTGGTAGATGAAAATAATGAGGTGATAGCTTATGAAACCGATGATGCAGCAAATGTGTATGGTTTTGGCGGCACTTACAGTGATGTTAGGTATTTATACTTTGAAGATATTGTGGATTTTCCTATCGAAGGTGATATACAATTAGTAGAAGGTTATTTTGCAGGTAATGAATCTGTAATTTGTTCGTACCCAATTACTTATTCTTTTGAAGAAAATGTAAGCCTTGAAGGTCAATATTATTTTATGTCTCCTGAATTTATTAATTATTTTGAATTTACGTCAACCGAATTGACAATTTATGAATTTTATGATTCTGATTTAGAATGTTATGAGATAATAGAGTTTGAGTATGTTGCCAATGATAGTTTATTGTTTTTATCAAATATTGAAGATGAGGAACAACTAGTGTTTCCCTATGAAATTAATGAAAGCATATTTATCTATGATGAAATTACTACTATTGAATTGGTGCCAACTTCTTTTGATACATCTGCTTGGGAAGAATGTGGATATTGTTCAATCGAAATCATGGCGCTAGAAGCAGAAGAATGTGATAGCAATGGTATGTTTATGGTTACAATGGAAATTCAATATGAAAATCCAACAGCTGCTACTTTTACGGTACAAGGTAATGGCACTAATTACGGTACTTTTGAGTATGGACAAGATTCATATTCTATAGGTCCCTTATTAGCAAATGGCGAAATAGACTATGAGTTTGCTGTTCTTGACACTGAAGATTCAGAATGTTACGATTACTTTGAACTTGGTTATGTGGATTGTGAAGATTTTTTCATTTGTAGCATTTACGATGTGATAGTAGAAGCTGAGGAATGTGACAGTAACGGTTATTTTATGGTCATGCTAGATTTTGGAGTAAACAATTCCATTGCAGCAACTTTTTCTGTATTTGGCAATGGCACTACATATGGCAGTTTTGAATATGGACAAGAAAACTATATGTTGGGACCACTTTTAGCTGATGGTGAAACAGAATATGAGTTTGTAGTTCAAGATAATGAAGATTTAGACTGCCAAGATTTTTATGAATTAGGAACAGTTGAATGCGATGCCACATCTTCATTAACTTCTTTTTATATTTCAGAAAAGTCATTGCTTTTCATAAAGAATATTTTAGGAGAAACGGTACTAAAACCAAAAGTCAATGTGCCATACATTTATTTTTACGACGACGGAAGTTATGAAAAGAAGGTTATTTTTGCACCTAGATAAATTCATTTGTGTTAAAGTTTAAGAGTTTTATAAAAAGTGACGATGCCGACTGGGTTACATTCATTCATGGAGCGGGGGGTAGTAGCACCATTTGGTACAAGCAAGTAAAGTTTTTAAAAAATCATTATAACCTTTTGCTCATCGATTTGCGTGGACACGGAATGTCTAATAAGCTTACTATTGACAATGAATATTCTTTAGACTTAGTTGTTGAAGAAATAATAGAAGTAAAGCAACACTTAGGTATAAAAAAATCACATTTTATTGGAGTTTCTTTAGGCTCAGTAATTATTACAAAGCTTTCAGAAAAATACCCTCAGTTGGTCGATAAAATTGTGTTAAGTGGAGCAATTACTAGCTTTAGCTTCAGAACATTATTCCTATTGCGCACCGTTCAAATTATCAAAGGAGTAATTCCCAATATTGTACTTTACAGGCTCTTTGCATGGATTATTATGCCTAGGAAAGGCCATCAGAAATCCAGAGAAATTTTTATCAATGAAGCCAAAAAAATTAAGGCAAATGCCTTTAAAAAATGGCTGAAATTAATACCAGAGATAAAACGCACTATAGATAGCATATCACATATCGAAATCAACAGGCCTATACTTTTTATATCCGGTCATGAAGATTATCTTTTTGTAAATCAAATTGAAGAATTTGTCAAAAATAAATCGAATTGTATTCTAAAAAAAATTAAAAAATCAGGTCATATTGTTAATATTGACCAACATCAGAAGTTTAATCAATTTACTGTCAATTTTTTAAAATGAAACAGCTTATCTATCTTACGTTAATTGTTTTATTATTCTCTTGCTCTAGCAACTCTCAAAGTTATTTAAATTTAAAGCCTTCAGATTTCAAAGCTGAAATAGACAAGAATGGGGGAATTATTTTAGATGTCCGAACACCCAATGAGGTCTCAGCTGGACAAATAGAAAATGCTAGTACAATTGATTTTTACGACGACGCTTTCAAGAATAAAATTTCTAAAATTCAAAAAAATAAAACAGTCTATGTTTATTGCAAAAGTGGAGGGAGAAGCTCAAAGGCGGCACAATTATTAGTCGATGCTGGTCAATCAAAAGTTGTAAATCTAGATGGTGGTATAATGGCATGGAAAAGAGCTGGCTATGAATTGTCTTCATTTGATGATGCTCATGACACTAACATCCAAGAGTTTTCCCTTTCTGTTTTTGAAGCTATTCTATCAGAAAATAATTTAGTATTGGTAGACTTTCATACATTGTGGTGTGCACCTTGCCGTAAAATGGCACCAATGATAGATGCTTTAGAAAAAGATTACGAAAATAAAGTGTTTATTTCAAGAGTAGATATTGACAAAAGTGAGGACTTGGCGAACCATTTTAGCATAGTGGCTGTGCCCACCCTAGTACTATTTGAAGAAGGTAAGGAAATTTGGAGAAATACTGGTCTAATGCCTAAAGAAGAATTAGTAAATGTTTTGGATAAAAAACTTCAATAAGATTACGATTAACTTGAAGTTTTATTTTTGTTTCGCCTGCACCTTTCACTACAGTATTTAACCTCATCCCAATTCTTTTCCCACTTTTTTTGCTAATTGTATGGCTTTTCGCAGACTAAACATATTTTTTGAGGTAAAGGCTTTTTCATATTATGAAAAGCTGTAGTTAGGGTTAAATTAGTGGAGCTGGCGGGAATCGAACCCGCGTCCAAACAAGGAACTCAAGCGCTTTCTACATGTTTATTGTTTTTTAATTGTCGGGAAGGGTAAGGAAAAACACAACCATACTCCAACCTTATCTTCTTTAATTTCGCTTTTTAGTCGAAGCTCTAAAAAACTAGCTCAATCTTTTTATGATGCTTCATAAGAACGAAAGCTTCGAGCCTTCTTTCATTCGGAAGCAAAGGCGTCCTAATTACTATAATTAGGCAGCCATAGCGTAGTTATACTCGCCATTTAAAAGTGTGTACATTGATATTTACGAGCCAACAAACAATGCTCGACATGCTTACGGTTAACTTCAAACTTGTAGTCAAAACCAGTCAGCCCCAATAAAAAAAGAACATAATCAGATGCAAAATTACACTTTTGAATTAACTTAGTAACTCTAAGCAGGATGTTTTCAGTTAATGTCTGATTTTTAGAGTTTAGATATACCCGAATATATGGACAGATTAAAAACATATTTTTATAGATAAAACGAGGTTTTTGTTTGATAAATGATCGTTGTTTTTGTTGGTTTTTCTATCTGATTTCGCCCATTTTTACCCAAATGATGTTGATAATGCGTCTAATTTTGTGTGAGGATGAAAAAGCTTATATTTTTAACATTAGTAATTTTAATATGTATTTCAGAGGTTTATTCTCAAACTCCAGGAATGCCATATCAGGCTGTGTTGCTTAATAAAGAAGGCGGTCAAGAATTGCCAGGATATGATGCAGATTATGCTAATCCCCTAAGAAATACTTTGGTGTCCATACGTTTTTCAATTCATGATTTAAATGGACTTGAATTTTCAGAAATCCATAATGATGTTGTAGTTGATGGATATGGTATGATAAACCTCATTGTTGGGATGGGAACTTACACTTTCAGTGATTTCTATGAAATGGATTGGGATGGCAAAGAAAAATGGTTAAAAGTAGAAGTTGATTTTGACAATGGCAGCAATTTTGAAAATTTAGATTACTTGTCTTTACATAGAATTCCAGACCCAGATAATCAGAAAATATACCTTTCAGGAGATTCACTACTTATTGAAAATGGAGGCGGAGTTGATTTATCTTCTCTTTTAGCTTCTGCTGGAAATGATAATCAAACCTTAACTCTTGTTGGAAATATCATTTACTTAGAAAATGGTGGCAGTATAGATTTACATGGAAATGATGCTACGGCAAATTCTGGGGTATTGGATTTGGTGGCAGGCGATGCAGCTAGTGGCACCAACGGTGCTATAAAACTATGGACCAACACCGATGGAAGCACCCAGCAAACATCTGCCGTGCTTACGGGTGCAGGGAACTTTGGAATAGGTGCAAACATTACTCCTTCACAGCGCTTAGATGTAGACGGTCAGGCACGGGTACGCACCCTTAACGCAGGCGTTGCTGCCGATGAGTTAGTAGTTGCCGATGCCACAGGTGTACTCAAAAAACGTTCACTTTCAGATGTGGTACAAGAACCTTGGTTTGGTACAGACGATGACGCAGCTGCTACTTCCAATACAGAAGATATTTACCATATGGCGGATGATATAGGCATTGGAATTGCTGACCCTGTAAATAGATTAGACATATCAAATAATGGACGTTCAGGCACACATGCTTCTGATAGACCTTTGTATGTTACAGGCACTATTGGTGACGATGACACTGGAATAGAATTTAGACATACCAACGGGACACAAGGTATAGGGTTCGGCTTTAATTCTATTTATGGAGCCGGATCAAATGCTAGTCAACACATTAATCTTATGCCTAAGGGGACTACGGGGTATGTAGGTTTGGGAACAGTTTCTCCCTCTTACCCATTTCATGTAGTGAAACCCTTCACGAATAACTGGCAAGCACGTTTTCAAAATGGTACTTCAAACACTTTTTTGTCTCATGGCAGTGGATATGGAATGCATATCAATACGGGTGTTACAAATACAACAACTACCTATGCATTAGATGTAAGAAACTCTAGTCAAGATGGAATGTTGTATGTCCGAAACGATGGTAATGTGGGTATGGGAACAAATGCACCCACACAACGACTAGACGTTAATGGTCAGGCACGAGTTAGAACCCTAAATGCAGGCGTTGCTGCGGATGAAGTAGTAGTTGCCGATGCTAATGGGGTATTGAGAAAACGCTCTGCAGCAGCTATATCTCAAGAGCCTTGGTTTGGCGATGATGACGATGCCGCCGCCACCACCAATACCGAGGATATTTACCATATGGGGCAAGTTGGAATAGGAATAAATGACCCGGGTACTAGCAGGTTATATGTAAACGGCGGAAATATTATTTGGGCTAACGGTGTACACAGAATAGACCATAGTACCCCCTCAGGTGAAACTGGTTTGGTGTTTAATGCCAATAATGCCGGAAATAGATCTCGTTTTGATATTCGAAATGTGGATAATGGCACTGTTGGTAACCGCTATTTTGGTCTTACCTACAATGGCGAAACAGGGCTATTTATTCGAAAAGGCGGTAATGTGGGGGTAAGAAGAACAGATCCAACGTATAGCCTTGATGTTAATGGAAGTTTTAGAAACCAAGGACATGGTTTGTTTACGGTAATGAATGGTGCCGATGGCAACATGACGGGTACTATCAAACGTGGTATTTTTATGTGGAATGATACGGATGACAAATGGGGAATGTATATGTCTCGTCCGGGGGCTGGTCGTTCTATGTCAGGAGGTACTGCAGTTGCTGGAGTGGGCTTTAATTCATATTCCATTCGTCATAGAGTGCAAGACCATGCCGGTGTTGGTTTTATTTTTGAAAACAGTAATGAAGATTTGTTAATGAGTCTTCGTGGTTCTGATGGCTATGCTTACTTCAACGACCAAGTGCGTGTTAACGAACTGACAGCCGGCGCTGCTACCGATGAAGTAGTGGTAGCCGATGCTAATGGGGTATTGAGAAAACGCTCAGCAGCAGCTATATCTCAAGAGCCTTGGTTTGGCGATGATGACGATGCCGCTGCAACAACAAATACCGAGGATATTTACCATCTAGGTCAAGTTGGAATAGGAACTACAAACCCCGATGCAAAGTTAGAGGTTTCTACGTCTGGAGAAACGAAATTACGAATTACAGCCGGTGCTGAAAACCAAGATGCTATTTTAGAATTTAATACATCAATTGGCCAAGATCCAACAGCTGCAAATTATGCTGTTAAAAATGCGATAATTTCAGATGGTTTAGGCACTTGGAAGCGAGCTGATATGCGTTTCGTTCTGAACAATGAAGCCAATAATAACGACTACAACATCGCCAACGATACGCGTATGATTATAAAACCTAACGGTAATGTGGGTATAGCTGTTACAAATCCTACAACTAGATTACATGTTCTGAATACATCCGCTATGAGCGGAACATATACGGGTGTTAGTCCAATTTTGCGTTTGCAACGTCAAGGAACAGGCGGTTCAAAATATACAACAAACGCAGAATTTCGTTTGGGAACTTACGAAGGTGTAATTTCGGCTAGAACAAGATTAGATATTACCATGGGCTTAGGGAATACCAATCATGTAGATAGAACGCCAATGACCATACGTGCAGACGGTAGAGTGGGTATAAACGAACGTCATACACCGGCATATAACTTAGATGTAAACGGCTCATTTAGGAATATTGGTCACGGATTGTTTACGGTTATGAATGGTGCCGATGGCAATATGACGGGTACTATCAAACGTGGTATTTTTATGTGGAATGACAACGATTCCAACTGGGGAATATATATGTCTCGCTCGGGTGCTGGGCGTGCTTTAGATGTAGGTACAGCTGTAGCAGGAGTTGGGTTTAATCAACACGCCATCAGGTTTAGAGTAAATAATACAACAACTCAAGGTTTTATTTTTGAAAATGCTGCTGACCAAAATTTGTTTAGTCTTCGTGGTTCCGATGGTTTTGCCTATTTTAGAGGAAATATGCGGATTGATGGTCTTGGTGCTGGTGATGTTCAATCCGATGCTAATGGTAATCTATCAGTTTCTTCTGACGAACGTTTAAAAAATATTTCAGGAAACTTCACTAAAGGTTTAGATGCTGTAATGGGTCTGCAGCCAATTAATTTCCGATGGAATAATGTCTCCAATATGGAAACGGAAAATAGCTATACTGGATTTTCAGCTCAAAATGTTAAATCGGTAATTCCTGAGGCTGTAAGTACTGACGACAGAGGTTATTTTACCCTTGCTGATCGTCCGATTATTGGAGCTTTGGTTAATTCAGTGAAGGAGTTAAAATCTCAAAATGATAGACTTGAAATAGAAAATCAAACTCTAAAGGAAACCCTTCACGATGTATTGCAACGTTTAGAAAATCTTGAGAAAGAATAATTCTTGTGCGGATTTCACCTTATTTTTTAAATTCAATTTTTATCATTTAGTAGAATGTAGTGTTTTTGTTCAAAAATACTAATATCGTTTAATGTGTTTTTGATTATAACCGATAATTAAGTATCTTTGTTGGGTGTGGAGTATAGATTTAACATATAGAGCAGAGCTAGAAAGTACATTTGAACGCTTGTTTGATAAGCAAAAACAGCTTCAAAATAACCGTCCATTGCCTAGTGGTGCCCTTCTCAAATTAAAAGAAAGTCTTGCTATAGAATGGACCTATAATTCCAATAGTATTGAAGGTAATACCCTTAGTCTAAGAGAAACTCAAATGGTGTTGCAAGAAGGTATAACGATAAAAGGAAAATCACTTAGAGAACATTTTGAAGCTAAAAACCACGAAACAGCACTTCACTTACTTGATGAATATGTGTCTAATAAAACACCTCTTTCTATCAATACTCTTCTAGCTTTACATGCTCTCATTCTTCGTTCTATCGAAGATGAACAGGCAGGTCGTATTCGTAATGGAGGAGTGCGTATTTCTGGCGCAAATTTTATACCGCCTAATGCTCAAAAAGTATCTCTTTTGCTTGATGAATTGATGGCTTTTACAGAAAACAATCCATTGAACCTAAATGTTATTGAATTGGCTGCGGTTTTTCACCACAAACTGGTTTGGATTCACCCATTTTTTGATGGTAATGGCCGTACTGCTCGTTTGTGTATGAACCTTCTTTTAATGACTTATGGTTTTCCACCTGCTATCATCCTTAGAAACGATAGAAAAAAATATTATACTGCTTTAAATGCAGCCAATAATGGAAACTATTACAAATTGATGCTTCTTATGGTTCAAGCTGTTGAACGTACTCTAAACATATACATAGCCGCTTTGCCAGGGGCTGATTATGGTTTTGACGAAATAGCTAATATTGTGAAAGAGGATGATGTGCCTTATTGTCAGGAGTATGTTAGTCTATTAGCCCGTCAAGGTAAAATAGACGCCTACAAAGAGGGTAAAAATTGGCTAACGTCTAAAGATGCTATCCATAACTACATGAGCCAAAGAAAGCGTAAACGTTAATTTTTTGTTGGTATTATGAGGTTTAAATTGGATAAATTCTGCTAATTTTGAGGCATGGATATATTAAAGATTGGCGTTTTACGAGAAGAAAAATCACCTCCCGATAAAAGAGTTCCATTATCTCCTCAGCAATGTGCCGATTTATCCCTTCAATATCCTAACATCCAATTAGTTGTTCAGAAAAGTCCAATTCGATGTTTTTCTGATGATGAATATTTAAAGCTAGGTATATCACTAGTTGATGATGTTTCTGATTGCGATGTTCTATTCGGTGTAAAGGAAGTGCCAAAACCCAATTTATTGGCTGGTAAAACCTATTTTTATTTTTCTCATACTATAAAAGAACAGCCTTACAATAGGGGCTTGCTTCAGAAGATGGTGGAGAAAAACATCTCTATGGTAGATTATGAAACATTAAAGCATTCTAACGGAAGACGAATTATTGGGTTTGGTAGATATGCCGGTGTGGTAGGTTGCTATAATGGATTTTTGGCTTACGGAAAGCGAACGAAACGATTTGATTTAAAAGCTGCTAATCTTTGCGATAATAGAAAGGAACTTGATCAAGAACTTAAAAAAGTAGATTTACCAACTATCAAAATTATCGTTTCTGGAAATGGCAGAGTAGGAAAGGGGGCTTTAGAAATTATTCATGCTTTGGGTATAAGAGAGGTGAGTAAAGAGGAGTTTAAGTCTCAGTCTTTTGACGAGGCTGTTTTTGTGCATGTTGACTTTCCTGATTATAATGCCAAGATTGATGGTTCAGAATTTTCTACGCAAGAGTTTTTTACTGCACCTGAATTGTTTGAGTCTACATTTATGGACTACGCCAAATGTGCTGATATTTTCATTGCGGGGCATTATTATGGGGCGGGTTCACCTTATCTTTTTACGAGACAAGATGCTAAGTCTTCAGAGTTTAAAATTCGTACCATAGCAGATATTTCTTGCGATATTGATGGTCCTGTGGCTTCTACCATTCGTCCGTCTACTATTGCTGAGCCTATTTATGGCTATAACCCTGGTACTGAATCTGAAGATGTTTTTGATAAAGAGGATGTGATAACTGTTATGGCAGTGGATAATTTACCTTGTGAATTGCCTAAAGATGCTTCTGAAGATTTTGGAAACGAATTATTAAAGTATGTTTTCCCAGTTTTATTAGGTGAAGATACAGAACAAATCATAGACAGGGCTACAATCTGTAAAGATGGTGATTTGAATTCTCCTTATGAGTATTTAAGGGGTTTCTTAAACGGTAATTAGCAGTTTTTTAAATCACTGATTGTTTGGCTAGGGTTTTCAGATTTGAAAACAAAACTACCTGCTACTAAAATATCGGCTCCAGCTTCAATAAGTTTTGGTGCATTTTGTGAATTTACACCTCCGTCAATTTCTATCTTAGTATTTGCCCCTTTACTATTGATTAGCGTTTTTAATTCTTTTACCTTGTCATAGGTGTTTTCAATAAAGGATTGTCCGCCAAATCCTGGGTTAACGGACATAATACACACGAGGTCAATCTCTTGAATGGTATCTTTTAATAAATCTACTGATGTGTGTGGGTTAAGTGCCACACCAGCTTGCATGCCTTCTGCTTTTATAGCTTGTAAGGTTCTGTGTAAATGTGTACAGGCTTCGTAATGCACGGTTAAAATATCAGCGCCCACCCCTTTGAATGTTTTGATGTATCTGTCAGGGTCAATAATCATCAAGTGCACATCCATGGTTTTTTTAGCGTATTTTTTAATAGCCTTTATTACAGGAATCCCAAAAGAGATGTTTGGCACAAAAATGCCATCCATAACATCAATATGAAACCAATCGGCATTGCTATTGTTGACCATTTCACAATCTTTTTGAAGGTTGGCAAAATCGGCGGATAGTATTGAGGGGGCTATTAAATGTGACATAAATGATGATTTAGTTTTGGCAAAGTTAAAAAAAAAGAGAGCCGAAGCTCTCTATAATTTATCCTAAGTAGGTTTTTAAAATCTTACTTCTAGAAGTATGTTTTAATCGCCTCACTGCTTTTTCTTTAATCTGACGAACTCTTTCTCGAGTAAGGTCAAATGCTTCACCGATTTCTTCAAGAGTCATGGCATGAGTACCATTCAATCCAAAATAAGCTTTGATAACTTCACCTTCTCTAGGGGTTAGTGTTGCTAATGCTCGACCAATTTCTTGACGTAATGAGTCAACAATTAAGCCTTCATCAGGGTTAGGACTATCTTCACTACCAATCACATTATACATATTACTGTCTTCCCCTTCAACAAGTGGAGCATCCATAGATACGTGACGACCTGAATTTTTCATTGCCTGCTTCACTTCCTCTTCCGATAAGTCTAATTCTCTTGCCACTTCTTCAGCAGTAGGAGGTCTTTCTAAACGCTGTTCTAAAAGAGCATATACTTTGTTGATTTTGTTAATAGAGCCAATTTTGTTTAAAGGTAGACGGACAATTCTTGATTGTTCAGCTAGAGCTTGTAAAATTGACTGACGAATCCACCAAACTGCATAAGAGATAAATTTAAATCCTCGTGTTTCGTCAAAACGACGAGCCGCTTTTATAAGACCTAAATTCCCTTCGTTAATTAAATCAGGTAATGATAAACCCTGATTTTGGTATTGTTTTGCAACAGATACAACGAATCTTAAGTTAGCTTTTGTAAGCTTTTCTAAAGCGGTTTCGTCACCAGCTTTGATTCGTTGTGCTAATTCTACCTCTTCTTCAGCAGTGATTAAGTCAACTCGACCAATTTCTTGTAAATATTTGTCTAGAGAAGCTGTTTCTCTATTGGTAACCTGTTTGGTAATTTTTAGTTGTCTCATCTGTATAATTTATAGTTTTAGTGCACTAATATTTTGTATACGTGCAATAAATCGAAAAGGTTTCAATTAATTACTATTTTTTTCTGGTTTTGGCAAAAGCACTTTTCTTGATAGACGAAGCTTTCCAGATTTAGGGTCAATTTCAGTTAATTTCACTTCAACTTTATCGCCTTCTTTCAGTACGTCTTCAACATTTTCTACTCTTTCCCAATTAATTTCAGAAATATGAAGTAAACCATCAGTTCCTTTACCAATATTTACAAATGCACCATAAGGCATTATAGAACGAACTGTCCCTGTAAATACATCTCCAACTTCAGGAGTAAAGGTTAATGCTTTAATTTCCGAAATAGCATTGTCAAGTAATTCTTGCCCTGTTCCTAAAATTTCAACTTTACCTTGATTATCGATTTCTTCAATAGTAATAGTTGTATCCGTATCAGCTTGTAACTGCTGAATGATTTTTCCACCAGGTCCAATAACAGCACCGATAGTTTCTTTAGGAATATACATCACATGAATTTTTGGTACATGTGGTTTGAGTTGCTCTCTAGGTTCAGAAATAGTATCGGTTAATTTACCTAAAATGTGCATTCTTCCAGCATTTGATTGCTCAAGTGCTTTGGTAAGAATTTCATAAGATAAACCTTCAATTTTAATATCCATCTGGCAAGCAGTAATACCGTCTTTTGTACCACACACTTTAAAGTCCATATCTCCTAAGAAATCTTCATCTCCTAAAATATCTGAAAGCACAGCGAAGTTAGTGCCATCAGTAATAAGGCCCATTGCAATTCCAGAAACTGCTTTTCTTAATTTCACACCAGCATCCATTAGTGCCATAGTTCCTGCACATACAGTAGCCATTGAGGATGATCCGTTAGATTCTAGAATATCAGAAACAACTCTTACTGTATAAGGATTGTCTTTGTCAATCATTCTTGACAATGCTCTTTGAGCTAAATTACCGTGTCCGATTTCTCTTCTACTTACACCTCTAATTGGTCTTGCTTCTCCTGTAGAATAAGGAGGGAAGTTATAATGTAAATAGAACCTTTCAGAGCCTACCATTGTAACGCCATCAATTCTATTTTCATCCATTTTTGTTCCTAAGGTTACAGTTGTTAGTGATTGTGTTTCACCTCTTGTAAACAATGCAGAGCCGTGTGGGCTTGGTAGGTAATCAACTTCACACCAGATTGGACGAATGTCAGAAGGCGTACGACCGTCTAAACGAACATTTTCGTTAAGAACCATATCTCTAACGGCTTTCTTTTCTGCTTTTTTGAAGTATCCACCTAACATGAAGCTCTTTTCAGATAATTCTTCTTCTGATAGTGTTTCTTTGAAAGCATCTTTGACTGCTTTAAATTCTTCACTTCTTGTGTGTTTGTCTGAGGCTTTTTTGGCTACGGCATAAAACTTGTCGTAACAAAAAGACATCACCTTGTCTTCAAGTTCTTTATCGTGATTTTCGTGAGAATATTCTCTTTTATCTTCTTTTCCTACTGCTTTAGTAAGTTCTAATTGAACAGCGCAATGGTTTTTGATTTCTTCGTGAGCAAATTTAATAGCTTCAACCATTTCAGCTTCAGAAATTTCATCCATTTCACCTTCAACCATTGCCACGCTATCTGCTGAAGCTCCGATAACCATATCAATATCTGATTCTTCTAATTGAGCTGGTGTTGGGTTAGCAATTAATTCGCCATTAATTCTACCTACTCTAACTTCTGATATTGGTCCGTTGAACGGTATGTCAGATACGGCTAGTGCTGCTGAAGCGCCTAAACCAGCTAATGCTTCAGGACAAACGTTTTCGTCATGCGATAAAAGAGATAGCATAATCTGCGTTTCTGCGTGATAATCGCTAGGAAATAGGGGTCTTAATATTCTGTCAACTAATCGCATGATTAAAATTTCATGGTCAGTTGGTCTTGCTTCACGTTTTAAAAATCCGCCTGGAAATCTTCCGTCAGCGGCAAATTTTTCTCTGTAATCCACTGTAAGTGGTAGGAAGTCAACATCGTCTTTAGCTTCTTTGCTGGAAACAACAGTTGCTAAAAGTACGGAGTTGCCCATTCTTACTTCAACAGTTCCATCAGCTTGTTTAGCCAGTTTTCCTGTTCTTAATTCAATGGTTCTACCGTCTTTTTGTTCAATCTTTTTTACAATTTCTTTCATTTTATTTCAATTTACATACATGCTAATAAATACACAAAAAGGCAATTGAAAAATTGCCTTTTGCGTTTTATCGCTAAGAAGATTCCTTATCTTCTTATTCCTAATTCTTTAATAAGTATTCTGTACTTTTCGATATCTTTCTTCATAAGATAATCAAGAAGACCTCTACGTTTACCAACTAGTAGTTGAAGAGAACGTTGAGTACTTTTATCTTTTCTATTGAGTTTCAGGTGCTCAGTTAAGTAGCTTATTCGTTTAGAGAACAAAGCAATTTGTCCTTCTGTTGAACCTGTATTTTTTGAGTCTCCGCCATGTTTTTTAAAGATGGCAACTTTTTCTTTAGCAGTTACGTGCATTTTCTTATTAAATTTTCATTTTCAAAATGGTTGGCAAAGATAGTAAAAGTTTTAGATTAAAGTAGATATATCACTGTTTTTTGTAATCTAAGAACATATCGAGTAAGAGCGAGAGTTTATTTTTTAAGTTCTTTCGTTCAACAATGAAGTCTAAAAAACCATGTTCAAGAACAAATTCTGAGGTTTGAAAACCTTCTGGTAAACTCTTGCCTATGGTTTCTTTTACAACTCTTGGTCCGGCAAAACCAATTAGAGCTCCAGGCTCTGCGATATTTACATCTCCAAGCATAGCAAATGAAGCAGTTACACCTCCAGTAGTTGGGTCAGTAAGAAAGGATATGTATGGTAATTTTGCTTCGGATAATAGGGAGAGATTAGCTGATGTTTTTGCCATTTGCATAAGTGAAAATGCGGCTTCCATCATTCTAGCTCCACCTGATTTTGAAATCATAATAAATCCACATTTCTTTTTTATTGCGTGTTGTATTGCTCGGCTAATTTTTTCTCCTACAACAGATCCCATTGAACCTCCAATAAAGTTGAAGTTCATACAAGCAATAACTACTGGTTTTCCATTAATCTTACCACAGCTTGTTGTAATAGCATCTTTAAGACCTGTTTTCTTTATGGTTTGAGAGAGTCGGTCTTTGTACTTTTTAGTGTCTTCAAAAGAAAGAGGGTCAAGAGCCATCATGTTGGAGTCTAACTCTTTGAATTTGCCTTCATCAAATAAAATAGAAAAGTACTCTTTTGCATTTATTCTTTCATGGAAGTTACATTTTACACAAACATGTAAATTTTTTTCGTGTTCTTCGGTGGAAGTGATATGTTTACATTTTGGACATTGATACCATAAGCCTTCAGGAGTTTCTTTTTTCTCATTTGTGGAAGTGGTAATACCTTCTTGTATCCTTTTAAACCAACCCATTTTTAACTCAATTGATTAACATTATTTAAATCTTCAAACGCCTTGTTAAGTCGTTGTTTAAATGCTTCTTCTCCATGTCTTAACCATACTCTTGGGTCGTAATATTTTTTGTTTGGAATATCACTACCATCTGGGTTTCCAATTTGAGAAGCTATGAAATCTTTCTTATCGGTCATATAATCTCTAACGCCTGAACTGAATGCGTATTGGAAGTCAGTATCAAGGTTCATTTTAACTACTCCGTATCCGATAGCTTCACGAATATCTTCTACGGAAGAACCCGAACCTCCATGAAAAACAAAATCAACAGGATTGTAATCTGTGCCAAATTTCTCTTGAATAAATGTTTGTGAATTTTTAAGAATTTTAGGTTGTAAGTCTACATTTCCAGGCTTATAAACCCCGTGTACATTACCAAAAGCTGCAGCTACGGTAAATTTATCACTAACTTTCATTAGTTCTTCATACGCATAGGCTACTTCTTCTGGTTGAGTATATAGTTTTGAGCTGTCAACATCTGAGTTGTCTACACCATCTTCCTCGCCACCAGTAATACCAAGTTCGATTTCTAGAGTCATATCCATTTTACTCATTCTTTCGAGGTATCTTTTACAGATATCAATATTTTCTTCTAAAGATTCCTCAGAAAGGTCAATCATGTGCGAACTGTATAGCGATTTTCCGTGTACATTGTAAAAATCTTCACCAGCACTTAAAAGGCCGTCAATCCAAGGCAATAATTTCTTTGCACAGTGGTCTGTATGCAAGATAACTGTTGCTCCGTATAATTCAGCTAGCTGATGTGTGTGCATTGCTCCAGAAACTCCTCCGGCAATTGCAGCTTGAAAATTATCATTGGAAAGTCCTTTTCCGGCGAAAAACTGGCATCCACCTGCTGAAAATTGAACTATAGCAGGGGAATTATTGTCTCTTGCTGATTCTAATACTGAATTCACACTACTGGTATTAACAACATTGATTGCTGGTAGAGCATATTCATGCGTTTTTGCGTGATTAAAAATTTCTTGTACTTGGTTTCCTGTAGCTACACCAGCTTTTATCATTATGTTATTATTAAAGGTTAGAACGGCAAATGTATTAAATACTTATTTTTAATGAATATTTACCGAAGATATTTTTTTACTTTCGGCTTAAAGTTTTAAACAGATAATGTTAACTAGAAATAAAATTAAGCAAATCCGCTCTTTATCGCTAAAGAAAAATAGAAAAACAGAGGGGCTTTTTATTGCTGAAGGGGAAAAGATAGTAGATGAACTTATTAATTCAGACTTTGAAATAGAGGCCATTTATGCAACCTCTGAATGGGAAGGAGGTGAAGCTACCATTGTTTCAGAAAAAGAACTTAGTCGGATTTCATTTTTAAAGACACCAAACAAAGTTTTAGCTCTTGTGCATATTCCAAGTGAGAACTTGAAATTATCTGGTGAGACGGTTTTGGCTTTGGATGGAATTAGTGACCCTGGTAATTTGGGGACTATCATTCGTTTGGCAGACTGGTTCGGCGTGGAGCACATTTTGTGTTCAGAAAATTCTGTTGATTATTTAAATCCTAAGGTTGTACAGTCATCAATGGGATCTATCACTAGGGTTAAAGTACATTATGTTGATTTAAATATAGATTTGAAGAAATATTCTGATTATAGCTTATATGCAACAGTCTTGGATGGGGATGATTTTAAAGAAGTTAAGCCATCGTCAAAGCGTATTTTAATCTTTGGAAATGAATCTAAGGGGGTAAGTGAGTGTATACTAGAATTAGAGCCTACAAAAATAAGTATTCCAAGAGCTAAGGATTCTAAGGCTGAATCTTTAAACATTGCTGTAGCTTGTGGTATCTTTTTATCTAATTATTGATTTTTACAATAAAGCTTGATAGAATATCTTCCCAATTGCCACTGCTTCAATTAAATCGTTTAAATTCAAAAATATTCAATGTCATTCCATTTATTAAGTTATCGATGGTTTTTCTTCTTATTTTTGAAAGTGCATCATAACAATTTGGACAACAGTTTCCGCACTTCTTATTACTTTGTCTCGCTTTGAAATTAATTTTTCTTAGGATAAACAAAATAAGGAGATACAGCAAAATTACAATTAAGAGTACTAGTACTAAATCCATAAATGTGTACTTATTTACAATAAGCAACACTAGCTAATAGTCAAAAAAAATTATATAATTTTTTCAGCACACTTGATGCCGTCAATTGCTGCTGATACTATTCCGCCTGCATATCCTGCACCTTCTCCGCATGGATAAAGGTTTTTAATCTGAATATGTTGTAATGTTTCTTTATTTCTAGGGATATTTACTGGTGAAGAGGTTCGGCTTTCCACACCTATAATATTGGCTTCGTTGGTGAGATATCCTCTCATCTTTTTACCGAATACTTTAAAGCTTTCAGAAAGGTGAGATGAAATAGATTCAGGTAGGATATCATGAAGAGGCACTGAATGCATTCCCGGTTGGTAAGAGGTGGTGTTTAACTTTGAAGAGGTTTTTTTATTTACAAAATCTACCATTCTTTGAGCTGGTGCAACTTGAAGTTCTGGTGTTAATTGACACATGCTTTTTTCAACTGACATTTGGTAATAAAGTCCTCTAAGCTCGCCATATTTTTCAAACGGTAAAAGGTCTTCTTCTTTTACTTCAACAACGATTCCTGAGTTTGAAAACACTGAATTTCTTTTTGAAGGGGACATTCCGTTTACAACTATTTCACCACTATTTGTGGCGGCTGGAACAATAAACCCACCTGGACACATACAGAATGAGTACACTCCTCTTTCTTTTACTTGAGTAACTAGTTTGTAAGATGCTGCCGGTAGATACGGACTTCGCTCTTTGCATGAGTATTGAATACTGTCTATTAACTCTTGTGGGTGTTCAATTCTTACACCCATTGAAAATGGTTTATACTTTAGAGCTATTTTATTATTGTCTAATAAAGTGTAAATATCTCTAGCTGAATGACCTGTGGCTAGAATGGTATTTTTTGCAAGTATTTTATCACCATTTTCTGTAATTACTCCCTCAATTTTTGAATTAGAGATGATGAAATCAATCACTTTAGTATTAAAATGAATTTGACCGCCATTACTTTCAATTGTTTCTCTAATATTAGCTATTATTTTGGGTAATTTATTAGTGCCAATATGTGGTTGTGCGTCTATTAAAATATCTTCTTTTGCTCCGTGAAAGACTAACGTTTCTAGCACCTCTAAAACAGAGCCTCTTTTTTTAGAGCGGGTATATAGTTTTCCGTCTGAATACGTTCCTGCACCGCCTTCACCAAAGCAATAGTTTGAATCGGTGTTTACAATGTGATTTTTGTTTATTGCAGCGATATCACGTCTTCGTTGTCTTACATCTTTTCCTCTCTCCAGAATGATTGGTTTTTTGCCTTGTTCAACTAATTTAAGGGCGGCAAAAAGTCCTGCTGGTCCTGAACCAATGATAATTACTTCCTCTTTGTGTTCTACATTCTGGTAGTTTCTTTTAATACTTTTATCCTTTTGTGAAGAATCGATAAATTGAATTTGCATGCGAATTTTCACATTTCTGCTTCTGGCATCAATAGATCTTTTTACGATTTTCCAGTAATCATGTGAGATATATAGTTTCTTTTTCTCTTTTTCAATTGTTTTGGACACAGTATCTATGTCAGAGGCTTGTTCAGGGGTGAAGGTTAAGTTTATAAATTCTGACATTATAATGTGTTTATTCAAATGTGAATGAAATGGTAAAGCCTCTTGTTTTCATGCTTTTAATAGAACTACTATAGATGCTGTCATCATCAACCAACACATTAGGTAGTCCAAAATTAGCTTTGAGTTCTGGAGAAAATTTAAAATATGGAAGGTAAAAATCGAATCCTAGTCCAATTTCATATGAAAAGTCATTCTTTTTAATTTTAACGATATCAAAACCCTCGTCATCAATATTTCGTTGAGATGCAAGGTCAATAGATGCTTTAAAGCCAGTAACAATATAACTTCTCATATTGTTATATCTCTCCGATTTGTATTTAAGTGCAATTGGGAATTCAATGAAAGTGGATTCTATTTTTTTGTTTTCATCTGTTAATATTGTATTGTCATTAAGCGTATAAAGTACTCTTCGTTCTGCTAATGATAGGGTGGGAATAGCTCTAAAATCTAAGTTTCTCCCTAATCTAAAATTAGATACAATTCCTAGATTAAATCCTTTTTGACTTTCTGACTCAATAACAAATAATTCATCATCTGTATCGGTTACAGGAGTAATTTTAAAGTCAAGTGTGTTTATACCAATTAAAAAACCGAAGTGCATGGCTTTATTGTCGTAATTGGGTAGATTGAGTGGTACGTTATACCGTTGTGCAAATACTTGCTGACCAAGAAATAAAATAAGGGCTATTGAGTAAATTTTTTTCATACTGCAATATCGTAAAAAAAATAGATTTATTTCGTAGCAATGTATAAAGCTGCAACACCAAATGTCAATGAAATGAATTTAGCGTCTTTAAATCCAGCTTTAATTAATTCTTCAATAAATTTTTCTCTAGAGGGGAAAGCCTCTACAGATTGTGGAAGATAGGTATATGCCGAATCGTCTTTTGAAAAATATTTTCCGACAAAAGGTAATATGCCTTTGAAATATAGATTGTATAACTGTTTAAATGGAAAAACAACGGGTTCGGCAGGTTCAATAATTGCCACAATCCCATCTTTTTTCATGACTCTGTTCATTTCAGAAAGCCCTTTTCCTAAATTTTCAAAGTTTCTTACGCCAAAGCCTGCCGTTACAGCATCAAAGGAATTATCTTCAAGCTGAAGATCTTCAGAATCTCCATAAGTCATTTCAATGATGTTCTCTAAGCCCTTTTTTTTAATTTTTACTCTTCCAAAATCAAGCATATTATTTGAAATATCAATACCTACAACTTTTTTAGGATTGAGCTTGCATGCTTCTATAGCTAAATCTCCTGTCCCTGTAGCAATATCTAATATGTAATTAGGGTTTATTTTACTTATTTCTTTGATGGCTCTTTTACGCCAAAGAATATCAATACCTAATGATAAAAAGTGATTAAGAAAATCATAGCGTTCGGCAATAGCATCAAACATTTTAGCTATTTGCTCTTTCTTTGAAGATTTATCTTTGTTGTAAGGTTTGATATTGGTTCCCAATGCGTGTAATTTTAAGGTTACAAAGATAGCCAATTAGAATTACTCAATATCTTTTTTATTAATGCTATTTACAAATAAGATATTACCAATATTATTGTAACCTTCAAAAATATCTAGTTTTTGTTTTTTTACGAGTTCGCCTCTAAATCCAATAATAGTTAAGTCAGAGTCTACAGATCGTTCGTTTATGATTTCTTTTATGCTTATACTTTCATCATGGGGTACCATTTTCATATTTCGAGGAGATATTGGTAATCGACCAGATTCAATAAAGTCGAACATTTGATTTTTATATTCTTCAAACTTATCCCTAGGGTAAATGGTAAACACTTTTATCTGTGCATTTCTCCACTCTGGATGACCAATTATTATATAGCCTAAGAGAATCATCATATTGGAGTTTTCGTAGTCTCTAGATGATATCCAAATGTGTATTTCTTCTTTTTTGACAACCTTACCACTGGAACGCATAATACAGACGTCATAGCCTGTAGTGTGAAGCAAGTTGAAGTTGCTAATTACATCTGCAAATGATTCTTTTTCTGATTCACAATACTCTAATAATATCAGATTGTTATCTTTTCCTGAAATACTGGATAACTGAACAACTTGAGCCAATGCTGAAGTGTATGAAGGAGAAATCATTGTATCTACATATACATTTGATTTTTCACCCTCAATAAGTTGGTGTTTTATTTCCTTAGAAAGGTTGAAAGTTTGACGACTCAAATAACCTTGAATAAAGTGAATGTATGTACCAAAACCATATTTGTAGGCTATCCATCTTGTAACATCAAAAGCATTTGTTCTCTTTAGTGAAGCATCGCTAATACATACAACAAAAGGTCTCCAATGTACTCTTTCCTCTGAATTCTCGTCTTTTCTTTGAAGAAATACTTGAATTTGTCTGGCTATTTGCTCAAGAACATCTCTAAATAAATTAACAAATTCTCTTTTGTCAGAGGACTTTTTATTTATAAAATGATAGAATATTATCATTATAATGATGGATATAAAAGCAAAAAGAGTATCCATTTTGAACATTAACCAAATCGACAGTATAGCTCCTAACAAAGAAATATACCATCTTGATTTAAATACTGGTCTGTAAGATGGGTCACCAGAGAAGTGTTCCAAAAATGAGATAAGACAGATAGCGCCATAGGTGACCATAAAAAACATCGATATAATTTTTGCTACGAAATTTATATCTCCTACATAAACAAAGAAAAATGCAATAGCACAGGTTATTATTGTGCCGTTAGTGGGTTCGTTTGTTTCCTTTTTGCCTTTTGAAAGCCACTTGTCTATTTTTTCTGATGGGAAGATGTTATCTTTTCCCAAAGCTTGAAGAGTTCTTGGGGCTACTATTATTGAACCCAAGGCTGATGAAATGGCTGCACACGCTAAACCTATTGGAATAATTGGTCCCCAAATAGCTATATCACTCATTACTAACTGATTGTTAGCAAGGTTTTCCAAACTTGTAGAAATGGTAAGTTTGAAAGCTACAAAAACATAAATGATGGCTCCTAATATTGTTGCGAAAATTGTACCTCTAGGAATAGATACTCTAGGTTCTTTCAAGTCTCCTGAAAGCCCTAGTCCTGCAGAAATTCCTGTAAATGCTGGGAAAATTATAGTGAATACATAAAAGAAACTATCTGAATCATCTACCTTAGAAAAGAAACTCACTTCATCCCAAGCTATTTGACTATCGCCTAAAAAGAACATGATAAGAGATACGAAAATGATGCTAGCAACTAGATATAATGCTTTAATCCCAATATTTGCTCCTTTGTATAAAAACAACATCGTTAATAAAGACATTGAAATGAGTCCAATACTTTTCTTTTCTAAAAGGAAATGACTCCAATCTCCTAAGGCGTATTTTTCTATTAAATATTTGCCAAAGGGAACAAAAGACTCTGCAAATGCAATGATGTAAAACGATACACTAATGGCTTGAGAAAGAAATAACGCTAATCCAATTGCAGCGCCAATATTTAGTCCAAATGACCTAGAAATAACATAATAATCGCCCCCACCTTCAACTTTTCTATTTGTAGCTATTTCGGCTACAGCCAATGCTGTTGGAATGGTAACCGCATGTCCTAATATAATTATGGCAATAGCCCCAAAAAAACCAACATTTCCTACTGCATAACCGAATCTTAAGAAAAGAATTGCGCCTAAAATGGTACTTATGGATGCCATAAACACTGGTGTTGTACCAAATTGTCCTCTACTTTCTTTTAGTCTTTTAGACATAAACTTAGAATCTGTAATTTTTTTCAAATGTATAAAAATCTAAATTTTAAAAGTAATTTTTAAAATAGTCTTAACTTCGCAGACGATGTTCAATAGGAATAGGATTCATGAAATAATTTTTGAGGCTGATACAAGAGAGGGAAAATTTTTTGATATAGCTCTTTTGATAGCTATTATTTTGTCTGTATTTGGAGCTATTCTTTCAAGTGTTGACTCAATTTCTTTCAAGTATGGCTATTTACTTAGATGGGTTGAGTGGTTTTTCACAATTTTATTTACTATCGAATATTTCTTAAGGATATATTCTATTAACAAACCTTTCAAATACATTTTTTCATTTATGGGGATAATTGATTTATTGTCAATTATTCCTACCTATTTAGTCTTTTTATACCCTCCAATGCGTGTTTTAGTGGATGTCAGAATAATTCGATTGATACGTGTTTTTAGAGTATTTAAGTTATCGAGATATTTAAGAGGTGCAAATATTATGCAAATAGCTTTAAGGTCTTCTCAACCTAAAATCATTGTATTTCTTTTGTCGGTAATTTTGATTGTAGTTTTTCTTGGAAGTTTAATGTATATTATTGAAGGGCAGAGTAATGGTTTTGAAAATATTCCAAAGTCAATTTATTGGGCAGTTGTAACCCTTACAACAGTAGGTTATGGTGATGTTGTTCCCTTAACATCTTTAGGGAAGATTTTAGCTTCAATAATCATGATTTTGGGTTATGGTATAATTGCTGTTCCAACCGGTATAGTATCAGCCTCTATGGTAAAAGCCACACAAAAAAACGTGAGTACTCAAGCTTGTAGAGAATGTTCAAAAGAAGGGCATGAGCCAGATGCTATCCACTGTAAGTTTTGTGGTGCTATATTAAACGATTAGCTTCTTTAATTAAATTATCCTTTTCTATAGGGTTCACACCAACTTTTTCACAAGACAATCCACCTGCTAAATTTGATAGTTGAGCGATTTTATCAATGGATAACCCACTTACTAAGGCTAATGATGCTGTCGCAATAACGCAATCACCAGCTCCAGAAACATCAATTACTTTTCGATCAAAGGCAGGGAATTGATGGTTATTATTTACATCGTTAATAAAAATACCATATTGGGAGAGTGTTAGCATAAAGTATTTAGCATTAAGTTTTTGTTGCTGTACTAATACCTCCTGACTTAGTTCTTCAATTTGAGTGGCCTCAATACTATTATCGCTAATTTGGTTTAACTCGTTTAAGTTAGGTTTAAATAAATCGACGTTTTTATAACACCAGTAATTATCCTTTTTTGGGTCAACAAGCGTTAATTTATTTAGTTTTTTACTTTCAGAAAGTAGAGCATCAATTACTTTTTTAGTCAGAACACCTTTATTATAATCCTGAAAGATAATTACATCAACATCATTCATTAATGATATTGTATTTTGTATAAAACCCTCTTCGTTATCAATTGGGAATACATCTTCTTCATCTATTCTAAGTTGATGTTTTCCTTCACTAATTACTCTAGTTTTAATGGTAGTTTTGCGATTAGTTGAGAGAATGCCTTTCGTAGAAAGATTTTCATCTTTCATTAACTGAAAAAAGGCGTCTTTATCATTTCCAATAACTGAACACAAGATGGGTTCTGCTCCTAATGCTTTGATGTTTATTGCTACATTGGCAGCACCACCTAAACGTTTTTCATGTTTTGAAATGTCAACAATTGGTATCGGAGCTTCAGGGGACTGACGGTTGATGTCCCCCCACATATATGCATCAATCATTGCATCACCAACAATTAATACTTTGAATTTTTCAAATCCATCAAATATAGATTTCCAATTATAAACTCCCAATTAGTTTAGTTTTTCTAATGATTTTTTTATTCTACTTACAGCTTCAATAAGGTTTTCTTCTGAAGCAGCATATGATATTCTCACACAGTTAGGCGATCCAAATGCTTCTCCAGCTACTAGAGCCACGTGAGCATCATTTAATAGGTACATACAAAAGTCTGATGAATTATTGATAGTTTTGCTTCCATCTGATTTTCCAAAATAGTGAGAAACGTCAGGGAAAATATAAAATGCACCATCCGGAGTGTTTGTGTTTACACCTTGAATATCATTCAGCATATTTAGCATCAAATCCCTTCTTTTATGAAAAGCCAATTTCATATTTTCAATTTCTGACGGATCAGCAAGCATGGCGGTTTCTGTTGCTTTTTGAGCAATTGCACATGTTGCTGAAGTGACTTGTCCTTGAATCTTGTTACAAGCATCTGCAATCCATTGTGGGGCAGCTATGTAGCCAACTCTCCAGCCAGTCATAGCAAATCCTTTTGAAACACCATTAACGGTAATGACTCTGTCTTTGATAGATTCAATTTTTGCCATACTGTAATGTTCAACTCCAAAATTGATGAGTTCATATATCTCATCACTAATTACATACACATTTGGATGTTTAGCAAGAACTGCAGCAAGTGATTCAAGTTCTGATTTTGTGTAAACCGTTCCGCTAGGATTACACGGTGAACTAAAAATCATCATTTTAGTTTTTGGAGTAATGGCTTTTTCCAATTGCTCTGGACTTATCTTGAAGTCATTGTCAATATCACTTTCAATAACAATTGGTGTAGCTTCTCCAAGTTTAACGAGCTCATAATAGCTTACCCAATAAGGAGCAGGTAATAGAACTTCGTCTCCATTGTTAAGCAAACTCAAACAAACATTAGCAATTGATTGCTTAGCACCTGTAGAGACAACAATTTGATTAGGGGTGAAATCAAGTTGATTATCACGTTTTAATTTGTGGCAGATGGCTTCTCTTAACTCAATTAAGCCTGGAACAGGGGTATAATGAGAAAAGTTATTGTCAATAGCATTTTTTGCCGATTCTTTTATAAAATCTGGCGTGTCAAAATCTGGTTCTCCTAGGCTTAATGCAATAACATCATGCCCCTGGGCTTTAAGCTCACGGCTCATTCTTGCCATAGCTAATGTGGCTGATTCTGAAAGTTGTAATAATCGGTTTGATACTTGTTTCATTGTTGTGTAAAAGTTATGCCAACAAAAGTAATAAAATGTAGGTCTAAATATTGAATGAGATTTATGATTTTTTATCATTTATGTCTATCTTTGTTAATAACACTTTACCTAACCATATAATGAAGCATATTTTACTGGCGATATCGTTATCACTATCATTTTATTCATTTTTATTTGCTCAGGATTGTCCTCAAGCGACTGGTCTTAGTACTGACAACTACGTCTTTAACTCTACTGCAGCTTTTGTAGACGGTCATTGGGATTCAATGTTAGGAACTGGTGTTGAAGATTTTTTGATTAAGTATAAGCAAGTAGATTCGTTGGTATGGAATAATTTATCTAATCTTGATAGTACTTCTGTGAGTAGAACAATAGGGCCGCTTGACTATAATACAACTTATGTGTGGAGTGTAGTTGCATTTTGTTCTGAAAATTTTCAAGATGAAGCAGAATGGTCTGTTTTGGATACCTTTACAACTTCTGCATATATTGATTGTCCGTCTCCAACTAGTTTAATAGTTAGTGATATAATTGCTCTTCAAAACAACGGTTTTGCTGTTGGTCATTGGGATTCAATGCTTGGTATGGGGGTAGACCATTTCATCTTAAATTTCAAACTTCTTTCTGAAACTGAATGGACAGTACTTGCAGATATGGATAGTACTGTAAATTCTAATATGATGGGTAATTTATCACCAGATAATTATTACGAGTGGAGGGTTCAAGCGTATTGCTCAGAAAACGCTAGTTATTATTCTGATTGGTCAGAATTGGATACCTTTTATGTCGGAGAATTTATTCCTCAGGCCTTTTCTCCAGAAATTTTAATAGAAATTAGCACTTTAGAGTGTGAGGAATTGTCGGATATTTCACTAAATATTGAGCAAGACACTAACGAGCCTGATATACAATCTACTATGGTAACTTCTAATAGTGGTCGTTTTGATGTTTCTAATTTGAGTGAAGATCAGCTTGTTGGTTCAGCAGTAGGAATAACTGGCATTAATGGATTTATCAATAATCAATATTCATTGTTAGTTCATGATATTATTAATGATAATAAGGCTAAGATTGCTTTGTTTAACATTGAAAGCCAGATAAATGATGGCTACTTTGATATTGAAAATTCTAGTGATGCCGGAATTATAATATCAATAGTACCTCCAAGTGATGATAATTCCTACACCTCTGGAAATAGTTTAAGTATATCATTGGAAGGCGTTTTTGTTAACCCTGTTCCAACTAATCTTGAGTTTAGTGTGAATATTATGTCAGAGTTAGTGGATAACTCTTTTAACACTTTTGATTTTTTAATTGATTGTAACACTAGCGGATTAGAGAATTTCTCTAATGTTGATTTTGTATTTCCAAATCCTACTTCGAATATCCTTTATATAAATCTTAATGGAGAAAAGGATATTGATATTTTAGATGTAAGTGGACGTTTGGTCATGAGTCTATCAACTTTTGATAATAGTATTGATGTATCGTCTTTAAATGAAGGTATTTATTTTATTAACATAAAGTCACATCAATTATCACAGCAATTAATTATTAGATAATCTCATAAGCTTAAAGCACGAAATTATACTCACTGAAAGTACTAGAATTCCTAAAATTATAAAACTTTCTTGAAGAGAATAAAAATCAGCTACCCATCCCATTAAGGGGGCGAATATTGAGAATGTAATTCTAATACAAAAACTACGAATAGATAAAACTGTAGCTCTTACATTAGACTCTGTAATTTCATTTATAAAATTCCTAAGAACTGGTGTTGCGATTCCTCTGATAATATAAATAAAAAATATCATGAATAATCCAATAGTAGGGGTCGAGCTTGAAAGTAATAGTATGGGTATGCTTATGCCAATTGAAATAAAAAAAGTTAGATTCTTTTTTGAAAAAATAGAATCAAACCTGTAAGCATTCATGGAGGAAAATCCAGTACTTAAATTAAGTATTGCCCAAGCAAAGCCGAAATATTTAATGGGTAAATCAATACTTTTAAAATAGGGCTGTGCAAACCATGCTAAAGACAGTGTAGCAAAACCAATTATTGATGATAAAATAATCAACCACTTTAATAGCTTGTTTTCAAAAAGTGAGAGTTTGACGACTTCCCATACTGCCTTAAAGCTTTTAGGAAGTAAATTTTCTTTATGAGATTTAGGCTCGATTAATGAGAATGTCAGTGGAATAATTAAAGCCGCAATAAAGACTTGAAAGTATAGTGGGTAGCGTAATGATATATCGGCTAATAAACCACCACAAATACCTGCTAATGCTTCAGAAAAGTTGCCAATTCCGTATGCTCTTCCTTCAACTTTTGTGTAATCACTTTCTTTATCACTTTCCAGAAGAGAATCGTACAATAAAGCGGAGTCAGCACCAGAGATAAAACTTGCACCAACTCCCAATATAATTTCTCCAATAAAAAATGGCCAAAATGTATATGAAAGACTAAGTATCAAAAACCCAATAAAGGCTAATATTGCTCCTAATGTGAGGGTATGTTTTCTTCCAAATACATCTGCTAGGTAACCAGAGGGAATTTCCATTAAGGCAACCATCAGAGAATATACACCTTGTAGAATCATTACTTCCTTGAGGTTTAGTCCATTTTCCTGAAAGAAAATAACGATGATTGGCATAATTATCATAAACCATCGTAATCCTTTTATGACATAAAGCTTCCATATGTTAGAGTAAACTGTCAAGAGCGTGGATGATGTGTAATAATAGATTCACGTAAAAACTCTCTATCAATGTGTGTATACAGTTGGGTCGTATTTATAGATTCGTGTCCTAACATTTCTTGAACAGCCCTTAAGTTTGCACCTCTTTGGATGAGTTCAGTGGCAAAACTATGTCGGAAGGTATGAGGACTAATATTTTTTTTGATTCCAGTTTTTTCGGCTAAATCTTTAACAATAGTAAATACCATTACTCTGCTAAGCTGATTTCCTCGTCTGTTTAGAAAAACAAAATCTTCGCAACCCTTATTAATTTTTTGATGGACACGAATTTCATCTACATATATTTTAAGAACACCCTCTGTAAGTTTCCCAATTGGAACAAGACGTTCTTTATCTCCTTTGCCAACAACCTTTATGAAACCATCTTTTCTAAACCAATTTGTGATTTTTAGATTGATTAATTCAGACACTCTGAGTCCACATCCGTAGAGAGTTTCAATAATAGCCTTATTTCGTTGTCCTTGCGGATGACTTAAATCAATGCTTTTGATTAGATTATCAATTTCATCAGTGCTTAGAGTTTCAGGTAATTTTAAGCCTTTTTTTGGACCTTCAATCAGAAGCGTTGGGTCTTTATCAATAATTTCTTCTAAGATTAAATATTTATAGAATGCTTTAATTCCTGAAAGAAGTCTAGCCTGAGAATTGGCACTTATTCCCAGTTTTACAATCCATTGTATAAATGTTGAAATATCTTTTGATGTAAGTTCTTTGGGAGATTTTTTAATGCTATTTATAGAAAGGTAATCAACCAGTTTATTGACGTCTCTAATGTACGCTTCAACAGAGTTTTCAGACAGTGAACGTTCTAGCATAAGGAAAGAACGAAAACCATTTATGTAATTTTTCCAACTCATTGATTACTTTTGTACTATGAATGTAGCAATTGTTAATGGTCCAAATTTAAATTTATTAGGAGTAAGGCAGACGGATATTTATGGCGAACTTTCATTTAACGATTATTTCGCAAAATTATCGGCTGATTACTCAACTGTAAATTTAACTTATTTTCAGAGTAATGTTGAAGGTGAGCTAATTAATTTTTTACACCAAAAGGGATTTGAATTAGACGCTATCATTTTAAATGCAGGAGGCTATACACATACTTCAGTGGCTATTGCCGATGCTATATCATCCATAAAGTCTGCTGTGATAGAAGTTCATATTTCGAACATTTATGCAAGAGAAGAGTTTAGAAGAAAATCTTTAATTGCTCCTTTTTGCAAGGGGAATATTTGTGGTTTTGGATTAGATAGTTACCGATTGGCTTTAGAAAGCCTAATTCAATAATTTCCTTTAAACATATGGTCAACAGATTTGTTGAACAACTCTGTTAAGCTCATGCCCATCGCTTTAGCTTGTTGAGGAATAATACTTTCTTTGGATAAACCAGGAACTGTATTTGCTTCTATTACAAAGGGTTCACCATTAGTTATGATGAAATCTATACGTGCTATTCCATTAAGCTTCAAAAGTCTATACACTTCAATAGCTCTTTCAGATACTTTTCTAGCAGTATCTTCACTTATTCTTGCTGGAGTAATTTCTTTTGATTTACCTTCGTATTTGGCTTCAAAATCAAAGAAGTCATTTTCACTTACTATTTCGGTAATGGGTAAGGTTTGAATGTCGCTATTAAAATTATGAACTCCACATGTCACCTCAGTACCTGATAAAAATGATTCTATCAAAACATTATCGTCATGAATAAATGCTTTTTCTATGGCAGGAACTAGCTCATCAATACGTGACACTTTACTGATTCCAAAACTGCTTCCATTTGAATTTGGTTTTACAAAACAGGGTAAGCTTAGGATATTTATAACAATTTCTTGCTGAATAGTTTCATTTTTCTTTAAAAGAACTGATTTGGCACAAGGAATGTTGTTTTGCCTTAAAAAGTCATTGCATTTGCCTTTATCAAAACTTAACTCTGACGCTTTTGCACCAGATGATGTATATGGTATGTTTAATGCGTCTAGATAATTTTGAAGAATACCATTTTCGCCAGGAGGACCATGTACAGCAATGAAAACACCATCGAAAACAACTTTTTGCCCATTTAATTCAACAGAAAAATCAGATTCATTAACTGGGTAGGATGTGTCATTTTCAATCATTTTCCATTCTTTTTCATCTATGACAATAGCGTAAGGTTTGTATAATGACTTATCTAGAAATGTCATGACTACCTCACCACTTTTCATGGAAATAATTTTCTCAGCAGAATATCCGCCCATTACTACAGCAATAGCTTTCATAATTTCAAAAATAAACTAAAAGTAAATATAGACGACACACCTTTCATAATTATTATATTTGTTTTTCGTTATCACTACTAATTATGGAAAACAATAATCCGACTTGGCTGAAGTTTTTATTGACTAAAGTTTTTTACAAAAACTTTTTTTATTCAATTGGTTTTGTTGTCATCCTTGTATTATCTATGTTAATTTTTCTAAGGTTTTACACTCGCCACGATGAACTCATTGAATTGCCGGATTTACATAGTTTGAATATATATGAGGCAGATAGTATCTTAAAATCAAAATCATTGAATTATATCATAATGGATTCTGTTTTTAATATGGAAATGCCTCCTTTAAGTGTAATTGATCAAAATCCCAAAGCGGGTTCCTTTGTAAAGGAAAATAGAAGAATTTATTTGACCATTATCTCTAAGAAAAAGAAAGAGGTTCAGTTACCCAACCTAGTAGACTTAACCTTAAGAAGAGCAATTTCTAAGTTAAACTCAATAGGTTTATCTGCTGGCAACCTATCGTTTGTGCCAGATATGGCAAAGAATGTTGTTCTTAGACAGTCAGTAAATGGTAAAGAGATTGATTCTGGAACACTCTTAACAGTGGGTTCTAAAGTAGATTTAGTAATTGGCAATGGATTAAGTGATGTAATGGTAAATTTACCCAATTTGAATGGGCTTACTAAGGAGGATGCTGAAATTTTATTGCAAATGAATTCAATAAATCTTGGACTTGTGCTATATAATGATAATGTAACAGATAGTAGTACTGCAGTTATTTATCGTCAACGTCCAACGGCTTCAGAAAATAAAATGATTAACTTAGGAATGAATGTAGATATTTACCTAAAATCACCAGATGATAATGACGAAGAGTAGTTTCTCACTTTTGCTTTCAATACTTTTATCGACTATTCTTTTTTCTCAGGAAAGAGTTAGTCCTTTGAAGTATAATTCTCAATTATCTACTATTTCCAAAAAATCTATCAGTTCAGTCCAATCTATTGTTACACTACCTTTCTTTGACGATTTTTCAAATTATAAAGGATACCCAAAAGTTGAACTATGGCAAGACAAAGATGTATTTGTAAATAATACTTACCCAATTAATCCTGTCAATATTGGAGTAGCTACATTTGACGGTTTAGATTCATTAGGTAACCCAATAAATAATGCATCAGAAACAGCACATGGAGATGCCGATTACTTAACATCTAATCCTATTGATTTATCAGCATATAATAATGTGTACTTTTCATTTTTGCTTCAGTCGACGGGGTATGGTAACGAGCCAGAAAATAATGATGAATTATCTGTTCAATTTTTAGATACTGCATTGGTTTGGCAAACTGTTTGGGACACAGTTGGTTTCTCTCTTTCAGATTTCACAAAAATAAATTATACCATTTCTGATTTAGCTTACCTTCATTCAGATTTTCAGTTTAGGTTTCATAATATGGCAACCCTTTCTGGTAATTTTGATCATTGGCATATCGACAATGTCTTACTAACTGATGATATAAATTTACTGAATGATGTTGAAGATGTTGCCTTTATCTATGAAACCTCACAGATGATTAATTTTTATTACACCATCCCTTGGTCTCATTTTGATAAAAATAGAGCAGCCTATATGTCCAATAATATGGATACATGGATAAGAAACAATTACAGTACAGCTCAGAGTGTAGACTATCGTTACGATATCTATGATTATAATGATGATTTAATTTTTCACTATCCTTCAACAGGTCCAACAAGAAACGATGAGATTCCTGCGCTTGATATTAATTTTTCGTATTCAGATGACTCACCAACTGCTATTACAGTAGAAACAAGTGCATTTCCGCCGGCTATTGAGGATTTACAGACTAATTCATATACAATCATTCAGTCAATAGCTACTGATGATAATAGTTTGTTTCAAGAAAACGATACGCTAAGATTCACTCAAGTTTTTGACAATTATTATGCTTTGGATGATGGTACTGCCGAAGCGTCATATGGGATTAACTCTGAACAAGGAAAGGTGGCTATGCTTTTTAATATTGCTGAGCAAGACACCTTAAAGGCTGTGCAGTTACATTTTGAAAAGAACTACGAAGACTCTTATGGGATAGCATTTCGAATTAAGTTGTGGAGCAGTCAGTCAGGAGAACCATCAACAGAATTATATGAGAGTCAAATTTTTTATCCAGAATATACAGGTACTAAGAATGGTTTCTTCGAGTATGTTTTAGAAAATCCTATTGTTGTATCAGGCTCTGTCTTTGTAGGGTGGGAACAATACTCAGAAAACATAGTTAATATTGGTCTCGATAGAAATAGAGTAAATAACGAAAGAATGTATTACAATTTAGGAGGGGGTTGGCAGCAGTCCAATTGTGCAGATTGTGATGGTACTTGGATGATTCGTCCTGTTTTTGGAAGTTTATCAACACCATCTAATAGCACTGAATTCGAAATGACTTCATTTTCTATCTTTCCAAACCCTGCTAAGGATATTGTATATATCGATAATGATGAGTCTTTTAAATTAGATATTTACAGTTTAAGTGGTAAGCAGTTGCTGAGTAGTGGTTTTATTACATCTCAGACTATTGATGTGTCAGCTTTTTCTAAAGGTGTTTATATTTTAAAAATGACTACTATATCTAATACTACACAAATTGAAAAACTTATTATTCAATGATTGAGCAAGATTCAAATGAATTGTATGAACATCATAGGGTAGAGGCGGATAAAGGTCAAGAGCCTCTAAGGGTTGATAAGTTTTTGCTCAACCGATTGGAAGGTACTTCACGAAATAAAATTCAACAAGCTGCTACCGACGGTTTTATAAGGGTAAATGATAAAGCTGTAAAACCAAATTATAAGGTTAAGCCTTTCGATATCGTAACAGTGATGTTTACTAACCCACCCAGAGAAATTGAACTCATTCCACAAGATATACCTCTAAATATTGTTTATGAAGATGACGATGTTGTGGTACTAAACAAAGAAGCAGGAATGGTTGTTCATCCGGGTTATGGTAATTATGAAGGAACATTAGTTAATGCTCTCTCTTTCCACTTTAAGAATTTACCATCTAATAATGGAGATTCTACTCGTCCAGGATTAGTACATCGAATTGATAAAAACACAACTGGCTTAATGGTAATCGCCAAAAATGAAAATACCATGACCTCACTTTCTAAACAGTTTTTTGAAAGAACTATAGATAGAAGGTACAACGCCTTAGTTTGGGGCGATTTTGAAGAAAAGGAAGGGAGTATTGAAGGAAATATTGGGCGAAGTCTTAAAAACCGAAAGTTAATGACAGTATTCCCTGAAGGTGACTTTGGTAAGCTTGCTAAAACCCACTATAAAGTGCTTGAAAGGTTTGGTTATGTTTCTTTAGTCGAATGTAAACTTGAGACTGGAAGGACTCATCAAATTAGAGTTCATTTTCAACACTTTAAGCATCCTTTGTTCAACGATTTTGAATATGGTGGAGATAAGATACTTAAGGGAACTACTTTTACTAAGTATAAGCAATTTGTGGAGAATTGTTTTAAGATGATTCCTAGACAGTCTTTACATGCCAAATCTTTAGGGTTTACTCATCCTAAAACTAATAAGTGGATGTCTTTTGAATCAGAACTTCCTGCAGATATGCAAAGTGTTATTGAGAAATGGCGAAATTATGCCAAACACAAAGTTTAATAGCTTTTTTTCTCTGACTTAAATTCAACGTCTTTATAGTCTTTTACAACATTGTAAAGTGTATCTCTTTCGATAGGGTGTCTTTTCACGTTTTTAATGAGTTCAACTAACTGTTGAGTAGAAAGTGTTGGAGTTTGCTCTTCAGCACCAGCCATGGAATATATTTTGGTAGTATCGTCTATTGTACCATCAATATCGTTTACGCCGTAGGAAAGAGATAATTGTGCTGTATTTCTGCCGATCATAGGCCAATAGGCTTTGATGTGTGAAAAATTATCCATGAATATTCTTGAAATAGCATATACTTTCAAGTCATTAATTACGCTAACTTCAGCTATATGAGACATTTGATTCTCTCCATTTCTAAACTTTAATGGAATAAACGTATTGAAGCCACCAGTTTTATCTTGTAAAGTACGTAAGCGATTCATATGGTCCACAAGGTGTTTTGGTTCTTCGATATGACCATATAGCATTGTGGCGTTAGACGGCATTCCTAATTTATGAGCCGTTTCGTGAATCTCTAACCATTGCGCAGAAGAGCATTTGTCTTTACAGATTTGTTCACGAATAGATTCGTCGAATATCTCTGCACCACCGCCAGGAAGTGAATCTTGACCGTGTTCCTTTAAGATACTTAGGCCTTCCTCATAGCTTACTTTGGCTTTTCTGCACATATAATCGAGTTCAACAGCGGTAAAGGCTTTAACGTGAATGTCAGGTCTAATTTCTTTGATTTTCTTGATGAGACTTGCGAAATAGTTTAGTCCCATTTTAGGATGAACACCTCCTACAATATGAACTTCTGTAATGGGTTGCTCCTTGTATTCTCTCATTTTATCGAGAATTTCCTCTTCAGTGAGTTCCCAACCTTCTGTTTTGTGTTTTAACAGTTTTGAATAAGAGCAAAACTTACAATCGAATACACAAATGTTTGTAGGTTCAATATGTATATTTCTGTTGAAATAAGTAAAGTCTTGATGCTTAGATTCTCTAATATAATTTGCAAGAACGCCTAAGAACGGTAAATCAGCATCAAATAAACGGATACCTTCTTCGATAGTAATTCGTTTGTTGTCAGCTACTTTTTGAGCAATACTTTTTAAATCTTCTAGAGTGGAATTGCTATTTAGTATAGTAAATAAGGAGTTTGTCATTTATCTATTTAAAATCAATCTTTCGCTAATAAAAGAATTCTCATTTCTTACTTCAATAAAGTAAACGCCATTATTAAATTCCGATAAGTCTATCTTCAGAGTTTCCAGTAAAGTATTGGAGTAAATTTCTTTACCTAATAGAGTTAATACTCTTACTTCAGCGTCATTGGATATATTTTGACTGAGATAAACTATTCCGGTTGATTGATTTGGAAAAATATTAACAGATAGTCTATTTTCTTCAATTCCTATGCTTCCACCGAACTGATCAACCTTTATATAAGCAGATTTAATTTCATAACTATCGTTATCTACAGCATCTGTAACATCAAGCCTTACTGTATAGTTTCCGTCGTTAGAATACACTACAACTGGGGACGCATCTGTTGAGTTGGAAGGAGTTACTCCATTACCATAAAACGTCCAGTTATATGTTGCAGGATTTCCTGTTCCTGTATAATAGAATTGAGTTGGTAAACCTGTTTTTACATGAGTGTAGGCTGCAATAAAGTTAGCAACTGTTGGTGAGCCACAAAGTTTTCCACTCATAGAAATTACTCCAGAATTTGTAGGGTCTAACCAAGGTTTTAGCCTTAGATTATTAGTATTACCATTTTGGTCCCAACTTTCTGAAAATTTACCATAATTATCAGGGCCAGTTAAAAACTGTGAAGGTGAACATGCAGAACTACCTGTTGATAAATCACCAATAATTTGCTTGTCCATATTAAACAGTGGACTTCCTGACGAACCACCTTCAGTTACACCATGTCCACTTTCAGTGTTTACCCATTTTACTCTCCAATCTCTTCCGCTATTTACAGAAACAGTAGATTGGGTGTAAGTTGATATTTTCTTGATGTCTCCGGCAGGGTGGTGTATACCTACACCTTCGGGTGAAGCTGTATTACTTCTGTTCCAGCCCGCTACATACAAACCGTAGTCAAAAGGTAAGCTATTATTGAGCTCTACCAGATAAAAATCAGATGTACCTCCCCAGTTTCCATTATTACTACTTCTAGATACAAATGAGCACCCAGTCATTGTATTTGAACTAGGATTTGAACTAGGGTTTTCGCAAATATCAGCTTCATAATTAAAATAAAACACCCATTGGTTCATGTCATTGCTAGAGGCGTAGTTGTTATTGTCATCATCATAAGCACAATGCTCGGCAGTCAATACATAAGGGGTGCAGTCTTCTGCAGTATTATTGACTAGAGATCCACTGCACCAGTATGAATTATTACCAATTCTTATACTTAGTCTACAAACGGCTGTTTTAACATCTTGCCAATCGTCTCCTTCAGGACAATTTACATTATTATGACAATCTTCTGAATCTCCAAAGTTTTTCAGATCTATTGAAGTTTTAATTGAACGATAAGCGTAGGATATCTTATCGATGTGTAAAATTGGATTTCCAGCACCTCTTTGAACATATTCTATACATAATTTATCACCTTCAATAATTTCATGAGCAAATACACCACTTTCATGGTTGTTTCTATTTGTGTAAGCTCCTAATATTTTAGATTTATCTTCATTATAGATATACAGCTCTCCATTAGAAGGTATCCAAAATGCGTCAAAATAAAGGGAAAGTGCCTTTGCATTTTCTGATTGAATATTTAGTCTCCAAACACGAACACCATTATCTAATTCTTCCCACAATCCATTTGTACTAGGGTCAATATCACAATCAATAAGTTTAGCGTAACGGTAGGGTTTACCTTTTAAAGATGCATCTTGGTCTTCATTTTCAATTATTAGCATATCAGGAGATGCAATTTCTAAAGTAGGTACATCTCTTGAAAGAGTTTCCGTTGAACTTATAGGTGTTTTATTTATGCTTATTTGAGCAATGGATAAAAGGGATACTAGAGATATAGATAGTAAAATAAAGTATTTTTTCATTTTTTGATTATCTTAACAGAGTGTGTTTGTTTGTTAGTAATTAGCTGCAAAAAGTATGCGCCCGAACTGAGTGGATACAAATTTACGAGTTCTTTATTGCTATGGCAATTTTTTTGAACTAGATTTTTACCATATAAATCATAAATTCTTATTAATTCAATGGATGTTTTTGATTCAACAGTGATGTAATCATTCGTTGGATTAGGGTAAACCAGTACAGAATTTATTTCTTTTACTTCATTAATATCAATGGTATTGCATAAGTCTATTTGAAGTTCTGAGCCAAAATTACCGCTAAAATTCTGACCATTAACTGAAACATATCCATTACCAAAATCACAACACATTCCATCTTCGTAAATATCGTATATTACTAGAGTGTAACAACTGTCTAAATCTTGGCAGTAGTTAAATGAATTAATTTCATTACTCACTAATTCATTCTCAGAAAGAATCGTATCGTTTTGGTTATTTAAAATTGCCCAATAATTTTCCTCAGCATAATTATCTGTTTGAATGACAAAATCTATATTAGTTCCTTGTGTGATTGTAAAAGTAAGGAAGGTTGTGTCATTTGTTGGGTTAATATCTCTAAAGGAATTAGGAGAGGAGCTATAAATCTTTAAAGTATGTTCACCAGTACTAAAGGTAATGTTTCCTAAATTTATTTCTTGAGAGGTATTAGGATTTAAATTTCCTGACCATTCATATTCAATTGGATTATCATCATCAATTTGATAAAAAATGCTTGCCTTAGTTATAGTATTCTCAGAATAATTAAATAATGAAGTAATAAGTTCAAGGTTTTCACCGCAATAAATTTCATTTTCAGATGGTTGAACATTATTGTTAATGCCAATATCCTCATAAGGAAGTTGACAGAAGTCAGCATTACCAATACCTAATCTTTCCGTATTGAGAGTAGCATGCATGCGTTCTTTTTGTCCATTTGTAAACAAATTCATACAAGCATCATTGGTGTAATCCATGTAGTTTTGAAACATATCACCATTATTATCACATGTAGGGCTAGGATGTGAAGGGCAACCGTAATTTTCAGTCTCTTGACTAGGCGTGTCGTCTACTTCATCAGAGCCGCAATTTCCTGGTCCCCAAATGTGATAAAGGTCTAGCCAATGGCCCAGTTCGTGCGTAGCAGTTCTGCCTTTATTAAACGGTGGAGCTATATCAATTGTACCAAAGTTTGAGAAATCAACAACTACGGCATCTCTGTTTGGGTTTCCCCCAGGAAATGAAGAAAAACCTAAAGCATTAGTTAAATCACAGACGTAAATATTGAGATAGTCTGAGCTATTCCAAATGGTTTTTCCACCCAAAGAATCTTGAAAAATACGATTGTCATACAATGAAAATGAGCTTACACTTGTTTGCGTGTATGTGATGCCAGAAGTTGTGTCGTTATTTTCAGTACGCTGTGCTAAACAAAAGCTAATGTTACAATCAGCAGCAACATCAAGAAACTCACTAGGTGTTTGATTAGCATCCGAATTGGTCCTATTGAAATCTTGATTTAATACATCTAATTGGCTCATAATCTGTTCAAACGAAACGTATTCATCTTGGTTTTTATAAATCACGTGAAAGACGACTGGTATAGTGTATGAATTTGGTGTTGAGCTATTTTTTTTCCATTCTTTGATAGCCTTATTAATGGTGTTTCTTTTTTGTAATAAATTATGATTGTCTTTGCATTCATACTCAAGACGCTCCATAGTTCCACACCTTAAATCTTGAGCTTCAGAAACAAAAGAAAGGCTTAGCAAAAATAGGCTAAGCACTAAGTGTAACGTACGGTTTTGATAGTAATACATTGAATTGCTAAGGTCGGAAATCAGGATTGTTTATGAAAGCGGTGTCAGTTAATGTTTTCAAAAAGTTAATAAGATCAGTTTTATCTTGTTGAGTCAAACCTAATCCAACATCAACCTTTTTCATTAGTGGGTCGATTGTAGAGGAATTATGCCCTCCGAAGTTGTAGTGTTCAATTACTTCTTCAAGTGTAGCGAACCTTCCATCATGCATGTAAGGTGCTGTTAACTCTACATTTCGAAGTGTTGGACTTTTGAATTTACCTTTATCATTAGGGTCATTAGTTACATTAAATCTACCATTATCCATTATGCCTTCAGGATCTAATCCGTTGTTATGAAACAGATTACTCGTAAATAAAGGATAAGAGTGGCAATGAAAACAATCTCCTTTTTCAGTGTTAAAAATTTCTTTACCTCTTAATTCAGAAGGAGTTAAGCTAGCTCTGTAATCTAAAAACTTATCAAATTTAGATTCAGACGAAACTAATATTCTTTCAAATTGGGCAATGGCTTTAACTACATGTGAAGAGTCAATAATATCTGCATTGAAGGCTTGTTTGAACAAAACTTTGTATTCCAAGTTATCCATTAGTTCCTGAGAAACTTGTTCCCATGATGGTGAGTGGAGTTCAATAAAACTTGTAACTGGTCCAAGGGCTTGTTCTTCCAATGAAATAGTTCTTCCATCCCAAAAATTAGAGGTATTCCATGCAGCATTAATAATTGCGGAAGCATTTTTTGTGCCTAAAACACCTTCAATACCTACGCTAAATGTTGCAGGGTCACTAAATCCTTTCGATTGAAAATGACAGTCAGCACAAGATAAGGTATTGTTTCCTGAAAGTATTGGGTCGTAAAATAGTTTTTTTCCTAATTCAATTCCTTCCTCGGAAAGAGGATTATCAGGCGGTAAATTTGGTGATGGAAATCTTCTAGGAACTTCAAAGGGTATAAAGGCTGGATTGTAGTCAATAGCTTCTACAATAGGGATATCTCTTTCGCAAGAAAGTAAACCAAAACAGCATAAAAACAGTACTATTTTACTCCAGTTCAATTGCATTCGCGAAATTTGTGATTATTTGAGTCGCTAAAGGACTTGATGTAAGTTCATGAGCTAATTCTTGCGAAAGGTCAACATTTGTGAACAATTCAGAAAGGTTAATATTAAATTGTAAAGTAGACGAACTATTCTCATTCAGCGATATGCTTTTTTCAAAATCCACCGCTCTGAATAAATCCTCATGAGCTAAATGGTAGGTTAATGGGTAGAAGCTAGATGTTTGTGAAGTATCCATTTTCCCTTCAATTTTCACAAAAATATAAGAAGCTGATAACATAGGCCAGTAAGTGTTCTGATTAAGACCTAATGGATGATCAGTAGGGTAGTCAGAAGGCACTGTGCTATTAATTTCAGGAGTTAAACCCAGTCCAAAGGAAACACTTTCATAGTTGCCGTTGGGAGCTGTAACTTCTAGATTCATGGTGTTTGGTTCGTCTAAACGAACAAGATGAACATCTTTTATTTTTTCGCTAGTTGATGCATTGTTTAATGTAATATTACACATGTAAAACGTAATGTTTTCTACTCTAAAAGAACCTACATCGAAATTTAAGGTATCATACCTTGAAAATGCTTGATCGTTATTTTTTAGGTTGAATTTAAGGTTAAGATTACCGTATATACACGAATTGTCTTCTTTATCAGCTTCAGCATTATAATTGGATGCGGTAGGGTCAGTACAACCTGGCTCTTTACAGGAAGTTAAGGCTATTGCAAAAACTACTAAAAACGTAAAAAATAACTTTGTTAAATTCATAGGTACAAATATAAGGTTATATAAAAAGATAAAATAATAACGGCTACTATTTGTATAAATTGTAACTTTAAAATTGTGAATAAAGTATGCCTATCATTTTATAAAAAATCATACATAATTACCTATTTTGCGAAGTAATACATGCAAAAAAATCTTCAGATATATCGCTCTTCAGCCGGCTCAGGAAAAACGTACACTTTGGTAAGAAACTATATTCGAATTGCTCTAATTGGTGATGGAAAGAGTTTTTTTCCAAGATATTTCAGACACATTCTAGCTATTACATTTACAAACAAAGCCGCTTCTGAAATGAAAGAAAGGGTCTTGTCCTTTATTGCTGATTTATCAAAAGGTGTTGGTAAAGGAAAGCAAAACTCATTTTTTACTAATATTCAGGAAGACACCTCACTTTCAGAGGAAGATATAATAGAACGTTCTCAAAAAATTCTAAGTGCTATACTCCATAACTATACAGATTTGTCAATTTCTACCATAGATAAGTTTGTATTTAGAATTGTAAGAACATTTGCTCACGATTTACAAATGGCACAATCCTTTGAGGTTGAGATGGATCAAGATCAATTGATTCAACCTACCGTATCGTTTCTAATAAGTAGAATAGGAACCAATAAGGAACTTTCTAAAGCCTTAATCTCTTTTGCAATTTCAAAGGCTGATGAAGGTAAAAGCTACAACCTCGAACAATCTTTGGAAGACTTTTCAAAGCATTTATTTTCTGAAAAATCGGAAAAATTTATTGATACTCTTTCACATGTGAGTATTACGGATTGCTTAGAAGTGAAGGATGAACTCAATGCTGAAATGTTTGCTTTTGAAGAAGTGCTATTAGAGAAACGATCAGAATTTATGGGATTCTGTAAAAGGCATAATTTAGTAGCAAGTGATTTTACCAGTAGTTATTTTTACAACTATTTTGATAATTTTAAAAAACGTTCATCCTCTATATTTTTTCCAAATCCGTCTGTCAAAAAAAATGTGGAAAATAACCACTGGTGTTCAAAAGCGGTAGATGAAGATAAAAAGTCGATAATAGAAGCCAATTCAGTTTACTTAATTGAATTGTTTAACCAAGTCCAGAATCACATTAATAAAGAATACAAGAACTATGTCTTTAATAAATTGCTTTCTAAAAATATTTATTCAATAGCAGTACTTAATGAGCTGTCCAAAGAGTTAGACCAATTCAAAGAAGAAAATAATGTTAAGCATATTTCAGAGTTTAACAATGCCATTGCTGAAATTATAAGAAAAGAACCTGCTCCATTTATTTATGAAAGGTTAGGCGAACGCTATCATCATTTTTTGATTGATGAATTTCAAGATACTTCGGTGATGCAATGGCACAATCTATTGCCATTAGTTCATAATTCCTTATCAGAAGGTTACCAAAACCTCATTGTAGGTGATGCCAAGCAATCTATTTACAGATGGAGAGGTGGAGAGGTGGAACAATTTGTTCTGCTTCCCAATGATATTCTTCAGTCAGAAATGTTACCAAACCCAGATGAACTTAAGCAAAGCTTATTCAATAATACTGAAGAAAAAGTGTTGTCAGATAATTGGCGAAGCCATAAAGAAGTCGTTAACTTCAATAATGCATTTTTCACAAAACTAAAAACAGTCATTAGTCCTGAGCTGCAAAAGATATATACCTCCAATGAGCAAAACCCTATGGGTAAAGATGGGGGCTATGTACATATCGATGTAACTCCTAAGTCTAAGGAGTTTTTTAAGGCTCAGGTTATGCAGAAAATAATTCAACAAATTCATGAGTTGAGGTCTTTGAATTACAGCCTAAAAGACATGGCTATTTTATGCCGCACGAAAAAAGAAACTTTTGAAGCAGCTTCAAGCCTAAATACTGCTGGCATCAATGTATTGTCAGATGAGGCACTTCTTTTAAACGCTTCAAAAGAGGTGCATTTTATATTATCTCTGTTGAGTTTTTTGCATCTCCAATCTAATAAAGTAGCACAAACATTTATACTGACATACCTTCATCAACGAGCTGAGGATAAAAATCAGCCTTTACACTCTTTATTGCAATCCGTTGGCGAGGGCGATTTAAAGCCGTTTTATTCCTATTTAAAGTCTTTAGGTATTGATTTAGTACCACAATCGCTATGGGAATTACCTATTTACGATTTGGTTGAACGTCTGATTCAGTTGTTTGCTATGCCATCCACTAATGTTTATCTCCAGTATTTTCTTGACGCAGTGCATAAATTCTCCATCAAGAATAGTAATGATGTTTCGGCTTTCTTAGAATGGTGGGAAAAGAACAATGAAAAAGAAGCTATCGTTGTTCCAGAAGATACTGAAGCAGTTAAGGTCATGACGGTACATAAATCTAAAGGTTTAGAGTTTCCCATTGTCTTTATACCTTTCAATTGGAAAATAGGAAAACCAGCAGAGGAATTATGGGTAGATGCTAAGGGAAAGATTAAGAAAATGAAAGTGGCCTTATTGGATAACACTAAGGAGTTGGAAAAATCTGATTATGCTCAGCTTCACAAGGGAGAAAACGATAAGTCATTGATGGATGATTTAAATGTTTTGTATGTGGCAATGACGCGACCCAAAGAACAGCTTTACATTTTCACCGAATCCTTTGGTAAAAGCGATAAATTTAATTCTCTGAGTCAGTTAATAGGTCATTACTTTAAAGATGATGCCGTTGATTTTCCAGTTCGAATAGGACAATTGGTGCCAAAACAAAGTGCAGATGAAGAAGAAAATGACAAAGGTTATCACTTATCATATGAATCTATAAAAAATTGGAGAAAGGTCATACAGTTAAAAAACAATTCTAATCAATTGTGGGATGTGAATTTAGACCGTCAACAATGGGGGAGTCTATTGCACGATGCTTTATCAAAAATTCATTATCTAGAAGATAAAGACAAAGTACTAAATGATTTGGAGAGAAACGGTTTATTGACTTCTGACCATAAAGCTAAGTTAAGAAATCGCCTTGATGAATTATTAAATGATGATGAAATAAAGCCATTCTTTTCGGATAAATGGGAGGTAAAAACAGAACAAGAAATTCTGTTAGATAGTGGCGACACTTACATCCCTGACCGTCTTTTAATAAAAGGCGATGAGGTAAAAGTCATTGATTATAAAACAGGTTCTGACTCAAGAATGGAAAGTCATAAATCCCAAGTAGATAATTATTCTAACTTATTGAAAATGATGGGTTTTGAGAAAATATCTAAATACATTATTTATACTGAAAACATGGAAAAAGTAGTATCGTGGTAGGCTCATTTTTAGAATATATTGCCCAAGAAATACTTTCAAACAGAAAGCGAATGGATGCATTGACTATAGTCTTGCCGTCAAAGCGTTCTATTGTCTTTCTAAAACACCATTTATCTCAAAAAATAGACGAGCCAATTTGGTTACCAAACATCTATTCCATTGAAGATTTTATTACTGAACTCTCAGGCTTAAATACACTTGATAATTTGAGTTTGCAGTTTAAACTCTATGAGGTGTTTAATAATAACAGACCAGCTGAAAATGAGGATAATTTTGAGCAATTCTTAAAATGGAGTCAAACCATATTGTATGATTTTAATGAAATGGATCGCTATTTGGTTGACGCTAAGGCTTTACTGACCAACCTAAGAGATATTAAAGAATTGGAGCAGTGGAGTCTAAACAGTGCTGAGCTCACATCCTTTCAGGAGAAATACGTACAGTTTTTCGCCTATTTATTCCAATGGTATACAGCATTTACAACTTCCTTACTTGAGGAAAATTTAGCCTATCAGGGATTGGCATACAGAAAGGCAGCAGATAATATACAAACGATAAAACATCATTTCGATGAGGTGTGGTTTGTCGGCCTTAACGCCCTAACTACAGCAGAAAATCAGATTGTAAATCATTTTGTAACCCATAATAATGCCCGTTTATTTTGGGATGCGGATGCTCATTATGTAGAAAACGATAAACATGAAGCCGGTCTATTTCTGAGGCAACATTTTCAGAAATGGGGCAGTCGTAAACTGACAAATTATTTTGAACAGGATAAAAGTATAAATATTATTGGTTGTGCTAAAAATGTAGGACAGTCTAGAGTAGCTGGTAACCTTTTGAACGATTTAGCGTCTGATGATTTAAAAAACAGTCAAACCGCTTTAGTTCTTGCCGATGAAAACCTTCTGTTTCCTGTCTTAAACAATTTACCAGAAAGCATACAAGCGGTAAATATTACCATGGGTGCTCCTATTGGTACCACTCCATTGTACAGTTTGATTGATTTACTCTTTAAATCTCAACTTAAAAAAGCTAACAATCAACAACAGAAATTTTTTACCAAAGATTTACAGAAAATCTTTAGACACCCCTACATGAGTCGTCTATTTGAACCTTCATTATTTAAGGATATAAATCAGTATTTGAGTAAAGAAAAGATTCTTTTTGTTAGTGCTTCAACATTGAGAAAACGATTTAAGCAACATAGTCAGTGGGGTGTACTGTCTTTGCTTTTAGGTGATTGGAGCGAAACTGATATGTGTCTGCACAGTGTTAAAACGTTATTGGATACACTGAAGAATCAACTGATTTCTGAAAAAGCAAGTGTAGAATCAGAGGTATTATTTTCATTCTTTAAATCTTTACAAGTTTTAGAGAATCACCTGCAAGACTTTGAGTCTGAGATGGATTTAAAGACGCTTAGAGCTATCTTTTTTCAAATCATAAGTAAAGAGACCATTTCATTTATGGGAGAACCTCTCAATGGTTTACAGATGATGGGAGTTTTAGAAACGCGAACATTGGACTTCAAAAACCTCATTGTTCTTAGTGTAAACGAAGAAAAATTACCTGCTGGTAAGTCGGTTAATTCCTTTATTCCTTTTGTGTTGAAGAAGTATTTTAAAATGCCAACGCATGAGGAGAGAGATGCTATTTTTGCTTATCACTTTTACCGATTGCTTCAACGTGCAGAAAACGTCTTTTTACTCTACAATACCCAAAGCGACGATTTTGGAAGTGGCGAAAAAAGCCGTTTCATCACTCAGATAAGCAATGAGCTTTCACATTTGAACATTAAAGAAAAAGTCTTACAATCCAATGCTTCACATTCTACTGAATTTCAACCCATTTGTATTAGAAAAACAGATGCTGTGAAGGAACGTATTTTAGAGTGGGCAAATCACAAAGTGTCCCCAACATCCCTTAATACATTTATAAACTGTAAGCTGCAATTTTACTTCAAATATATTGCTAAAATATATGTTGAAGATGATTTGGTAGAGTTCATGGAAGCGCATTCTTTTGGCACTATTATTCATGAAGCATTACACCACGCTTATCAGACTCACTTAGAAGCTACATTGACCGTTGAAAATTTAGATCAAATAAAAGATTTAACCCTTACTTTGATTGATGAGGGTTTTAAAAAAGAAGTAGGTCAAGCCATGTATCAGGGTAAAAATCACCTTATTTGGAAAGTAGCACAACGACTTACTAAGAATTATTTTGAGATTGAAAAACAATTTATAAATGATAGTATAGCACCTTTAAAGGTAACCGATACCGAACGTTCTTTACCCTATGAATTGACCGTTAAGGGTGTGAATTTCAAACTATTTGGAAATGTTGATAGGGTAGATCAAGTAGGAGATTCCATTCGAATAGTCGATTATAAATCGGGTAAAGTGAATCAAAGTGAACTGAAATTCAAAGAATTTTCTGAGCTTACTGCCAATCCTAAAAAGTCTAAAGCCTTTCAGCTTATGACCTATGCTTACCTCTACTCCAAAAGTGTGTTGAAAGACGATACGCCTTTTAGAGCAGGTAACTATTCCTTTAGGAATTTAGAAGATGGTTTGATTTATGTTAAAATGGATAAAACACCTCTAAAAATGGATACTTCGGTCTTGGATGAATTCGAAGATGTTTTAAAAGACTTACTTTCTTCTATATTAGATGAGAAAAGCGATTTTTACCCTACCGATGATGAGTCTGCTTGTACTTGGTGTGACTTTAAAACAGTGTGTGGTAGGTGGTAGGTTTAATTTTTAAACATATAAGGTGATATACTTTCATCAAAATCAATAATAAGGTGTTGTAACCCCATTTCAATAGCTTCTTTGAAATTACCCTTATCAATACCATAAACGATTTTTCTTTCTAATAAGTTCTCTTTTTTTAGGAAATCAATATGCGATTCGTCAACTTCAGAATAGAAACTTGCTATATAGTTAGGTTCAACGGCTTGTGGAATAAGTGAGTAGGTCCATTCTTTTCCCTTATTAAAACCTTCCAAAACAGTTTGAACATTAGGATTCTTAAACTTTAAATAACTTAAAAATAGAATATTTGCGTCTGCCACTAAAAAACGGTCGTAAGTATTGTGCTTTTCCATGAGATACAATAGGCTGTCTGCAATGCTTTTTGAAGTGGTTTTAAAATCAAGGTAAACCGTTTGAAAATCGTAGTCTTTTCGAACAAAGCCCTCCAATGTTAACACATTATTTGTGCTTATCCTTCCTTTGTGAATAATATTTAGACTTTCTATATCTTGCCAATTTACGTCACTAATTTCTTTGTTAATGCCCAACAACCTCTTAAGGTTATTGTCATATATCAATACTAATTTATGGTCTTTGGTATAGTTAATGTCTATTTCTAGTGCAGTAAATCCAAACGATTTGGATTGTTCAAATCCTTCCTGACTGTTTTCTGCCAAATGCGGTAGTCCTCTGTGTGCAAAGAAAGTATTATCAATAGGAGAGGGCATACTTTGCTCTTTATTTTGAGGTAAAAAGAAGAACAAAGACAAGCAAAAAAACAACAGAATGCTTTTATAAACAAACTTCATTTGAACGTGTTAAGGAAAATGCAAGTTACATCAATCTCATTATTAGGCAAAAAAAAACCCACTCTTAATGCAGAGTGGGTTTTGCAGCCCCTAGGAGAATCGAACTCCTGTTTCCAGGATGAAAACCTGGCGTCCTAACCACTAGACGAAGGGGCCAGTGTGTTAGTCCTTAAAAAAGGCGAGTGCAAATATAATATCTTTTACAATTTCACAAAGAGGTTAAGAAAAAAAATGAAATTATTTTTCACTGTTGAACCTGTAACCTAATTTTTTGGAGGTTTTTAGCTTCATTTTCTTGCTCATTTCTATTACTTGATGAACACTTACTACCTGAACATCTTTAAAAGGAGGAGTGAGGAGCTCAAAATCCATAGAAGTTAGCATTAATTCTTCAATTATGGTTTTTAGGATGTCTTTATTTAAGACAGAATGTTCAAAATCATTGTAAAGGAAGCCCATTTTATTAGTACCATCCGTAAAGAAGTGTTGTTCTTTGTTGATGAAAATACGCCCTAGCAAAAAGCCTAAATCATTTTCTCTATGGTATTTGAAACTATCACTTAAGAAATTATAAACGTTTATAACCCCACAATATGCACGGTATTTGTCTTCTTTTACATAATTTGAATTCCATATTTGATGGGTTTTGTCAAAGGAAAATGTATTGGTGTGCATGTGAAAAATGAGAGTGTCCCCAGAGAATTTTATTTCAATTTCAAACTCGCCTTTGTCTGTATATTTGACTTCAACGTTTTTGTCAATAGTAGAGATTTGACTCTCCAAATCATCAGAAAGTTCTTTTGCCACTTCTTTCAATGAGTTAAAAGCAGACTTACTTACTCTATACACCTCCTGCTTAGTAGCCGCTTTTTTACTCAGTTTATCGATAATTTTTTTTGAACTATCCATTTAGTAAGCTTTAGCAAAAATTACCTTTTGAGAGGATGGGTTTTTACTATATATACATTCTCCTTCCTCTTTAGTATTATTTAATGGAATACAACGAATGGTTGCTTTGGTTTCCTCTTTAATTTTTTGTTCGGTTTCTGGAGTACCATCCCAATGGGCATATACAAAGCCTGAATCTTTCGACATCAATTCTTTAAAATGTTCCCAATCTTGAGCATGATGTGTATTATCATCTCTAAACTGTTGAGCTTTCAACAGTAATGTTTCTTGAATTTTTTCTAATAAATGTTCTACCTTGTTAGTTAAATCATCCATGCTAACGACCTCTTTTTCAAGAGTATCTCTTCTTGCCAATTCAACGGTATTGTTTTCTAAATCTCTAGGTCCAATCGCAATTCGTAGTGGTACTCCTTTAAATTCATATTCAGAAAATTTCCAGCCTGGCTTGTGAGTGTCTCTATCATCATATTTTACGCTAACACCTACTTTTTCTAATTCCTTTTTTATAGCTTTAGCTTTTTCGCTTATAGTACTTAACTGCTCTTCTCCTTTGTATATTGGTACAATAACGACTTGAAAAGGAGCGAGTTTAGGAGGAAGTACCAGACCATGGTCATCAGAATGCGTCATAACAAGTGCTCCCATTAATCGAGTCGAAACTCCCCAAGAGGTTGCCCAAACGTATTCTTGTTTTCCTTCCTTGCTCGTAAACTTTACCTCGAAGGCTTTAGCAAAATTTTGCCCTAAGAAGTGTGATGTTCCAGCTTGTAGAGCTTTACCATCTTGCATTAGTGATTCTATACAATAGGTTTCCAAAGCACCTGCAAAGCGTTCATTAGCACTTTTTAAGCCTTTAATAACAGGCATTGACATAAAGTCTTCTGCAAAACGTGCATAGACTTCAATCATTTGCTCTGTTTCTTCAATAGCCTCTTGCTTTGTAGCGTGTGCTGTGTGCCCTTCTTGCCATAAGAATTCAGCTGTTCTTAAGAATAAGCGAGTTCTCATTTCCCAACGAACTACATTGGCCCATTGATTTACCAAAATAGGGAGGTCTCTGTAAGATTGTATCCACTTTCTATACGTATCCCAAATGATTGTTTCTGATGTTGGTCGAACGATTAACTCCTCATCCAGCTTTGCATCTGGGTCTACAACAACGGATTTACCATCTTCACTATTCTTTAATCTATAATGCGTTACAACAGCACATTCCTTAGCAAATCCTTCTACGTGTTCGGCTTCTTTACTTAAATAGGACTTTGGAATGAATAAAGGGAAATAGGCATTGGAGTGTCCAGTTTCTTTAAACATTCTATCCAATTCACTTTGCATTTTTTCCCAAATGGCGAAGCCATAAGGCTTGATAACCATACATCCTCTCACACCTGAATTTTCAGCCAAATCTGCTTTAACTACTAACTCATTGTACCATTTCGAGTAATCCTCAGCTCGACTAGTGAAATTTTTTGCCATTTTTTATATTGAAAGTTTGTTTGTAATTTTACAGTTGATTGTGCGTTATAAGTATGACAAAATTAAACTTTTTAGCGAATAAGCATTCAAAGACTCGCTATCATTAAATAAATACATTATGAAAAGTCCATTCCTTATTTTATTTTCACTCATCTTAATTTTTTCATCCTGCATTACTATTGAAACAACTTCATCAGGTTTTAAAGATGAAATTTATTATACATCTGATAATTATGCTGAAGTTGCCGAGCAAGAAACTACTGAAATTAGACTTGAAGAAGAAGTAGCTGAGGAAGAATTTTCAGAGGAGAACTATGTTGATGAGTATGCTTCTGATGATTATTACGATTATCAGTACTCCTCACGTATTAGACGTTTTCATGGTCCAAGCTTTGGTTTTAGCTATTACAACAATTACTACACTAATTCTTTTTGGTACTCAAGTAATCCATTGCACTGTGGTGTAAGTATTTACTACGGTTATAACTTTTGGGATCCATTCTATTATGATCCATTTTACCACAGTTATTCTTACAGTCCATTTTATTACCACCCTTTTTATCATCATCATCATTATGCTCATTATGGATACCACGGTTATCACGGACATCATGGTGGTTTGTTAGCTTATGCTCCAACATATTATAACTCTTATGATAATAATAGTATTTATTATGGTCCTAGAGAGAATAATAAAAATAAAACGCCTGAGAGATTTGCTTCACTATATAGGGAGGAAGTTAAAAATAGAAAACCTCAAACGATTTCTAAAGAAAATTTTGAAGAGAATAAAAAACCTAATTATAACGTCCAGCAAACTACAGAATTTGGAAATAGAAGACCAACGTCAAATAAAATTAACAATTCTGTGAATACCAATACAAATGTTAACAATTCGTTTTCTAAGCCTGTTATTAACCAATCTGTAAATACAAACAAGCAACCTCAAAATAACAAGCCAACCTATTCCAAGCCGTCATACAGTAAGCCCTCTTACAATAAACCTGCTTACAACATACCTTCAAAAACTAAAAAACCCTTTGAAGATAATTCAATAAAAACACCATCTAGTAATAAAACATACTCAAAACCCTCTTTTAATTCATCTCCTAGAAGCTCTTCACCAAGAAGTGGGAGTAGTGGTAGAAGACCAAGATAATTAAGTTATGACTAAAAACATTCTCAGTATATTTTTGATAAGTGCAGCTTTAACTGTGAACGCACAAACGCATCAAGATGCTTTGTTTTTCTCTGAATCAGATGTTATTGGAACTGCTCGAACTGCAGCAATGGCAAATGCCTTTGGTGCTTTGGGTGCAGATATTTCTGTTTTGAGCACTAACCCAGCAGGTTTAGGCGTCTATCAATCCTATGATTTTGCTTATTCATTAAACCTTTCTGGTCGGGATATGACATCTTATTACAAGGGTAATAAAATTATAAATAGTAGTGGCAACTTTAATTTACCGTCTGTTGGTTTTGTTGCTCCACTTACTGCCAATAAGGATTCAGATTGGAGAAGAACAAATCTTGGCTTTGCTTACAATACTACAAAGGTATTTCGCTCTAATACTATTCAAAGTGCTTACAACTCAAATTCATCTTTAGTAGATGTGTATTTAGCTTCAGCTATGGGTTACATGCTTGATGATTTAGATCCATTTTTTGAGTTAGGTGCTTTTGATACAGACTTAATCGACTTGCAAACGGACTCTAATGGTTGGATTGATGATGGAAACTATTTTAGAGAGGTTGAAAAGGGTCAAGATCAGTTCAATCAAACAAGTATTTCTGGCTCGATGGGTGAGTTTGCTATTAGTTATGCTGGCTCATATCAAGAGAAGATTTATTTGGGAGGTACAATAGGACTTACAAATATTAATTACCAAAAAAAGACAAGATACAACGAGCGTAATTTTGCCGATACTAACTCTACTGTCCAATCTTTTGATGTTTATGAAAATCAAATGACTACTGGAAGTGGTATTAATTTAAAGCTAGGGGCAATATATAGAGCCAATGATAATTTCAGAATAGGATTAGCTTGGCATTCTCCAACACTTAATGATATGCACGATGAGTGGGAAATGACTATGAGGACTCAACACAGTCTAAATGACAGTGATTATGCTTATTCTTATACATCGCCTTATGGGATTTACGATTATGAAATAGTTACACCAATGAAAGTCATAGGTAGTGCAGCATTGATTCTTGATAAGCTTTTATTGAGTGCCGATGTTGAGTTTGTTGATTATTCTACAATGCAGTTAAATGGCGATGCCTATGACTATTTTAGCAATCAAGAAAACATTATTTCAAATCACTATACAGATGTGGTAAATACTAGACTAGGTGCAGAGTTAAATCTTTCGCCTATTTTAATAAGAGGAGGGTATTCATATTATCAAAATCCTCTAGTCAGTGATGAAATGGTAGGCTCTATTGATGAATTTCGAAATGAAAAGACATCTTACACCATTGGTATTGGCAAGCGTGGGAAGTACAGATATATAGATTTAGCCTATGTATTTTCGGAATATTCAGAAGGTCAATCACTATATAGTACTGTATTTGAACCTGCTCATAAAACCACAAACACATCTTACAGTTTGATTTTTACTATGGGTTGGAAGTTTTAGTTGAGGCGTTCAAGTCCAGCTTTTGCTTTTTGATTTAGACTTTGTTCGTACAAATGATTTTTCATTTCAATACAACGTTGAAAGTATTTCGAAGCTAGTTGTTTATCTCCTTTTTTCTCATAGATTAAACCCAACTGTAAAGCAGATTTAGCAGAGAAATAGAAGTTTTCACCTTTATCTTTTTCAATTGTTTGTTTATAAAAATGAATAGCTTCAAAAGTATTTTCTAACTTTTCGTAAACTCTAGCTTTTCGGTAGTGAAATTCTAAAGTGTTTTGTAAATCTTGTTGTAATAGCTGTTTGTTAATGGCACCCATCTCTTGTAATGAGTTTTCATAATATCCACCATCAAAATACAACCTTGCTTTAAGCAGTTCTTTATAAGGAATCAGTTCTTTATTGTAAAAATCTTGTGCTTCTTTATCAGCCCCAACATACAGTCCTCCAACATCATTGATTTTATTTCTATATTTCTTGAAATTGACTTCATCCCCCTCAATTAAATACTGCCAACTTATTTTCATCAAGGCAGATTTTTTATAATTCATACCACTAAAATTTTGAATGTAGTCTTCAAAGAATTTAATACAGTCTGAGTCAAGTTTATTTTGTTTTCCAACAGCGATTAAATAGTCTAAATAATGAAAAGGATAGTAGTCTGATCCTTTTATTCTGTTTTCAAGAATACTGATGGATAAATCATTCTGACCTAACTTTGTGGCAATTCGACTAGCTGCGAAATTTAGAAGAATATAGTCGCTGTTTTCAATTTCTTTCAAAAGGCTTTTCAAATCATTTTGGTTGTTGTCTAAATTCATTTTTAGAAAAGCGTATAAAAAGTATGTTTCTTCAACCATAGATGAAAATGATGGATCATTTTTCATTTCATTAATAGTATTTCTCATAAGATTTAAACCGTTGTCTAAATTCCCTTCCATACCAATAATGGACAAAATCCAATTGTAATGCTTAGGTACACTTCCTATGAGAGAATACAACATGCTTAGACTTTTTTTATTGGGTAAAAAGTCAGGGTATTTTTTGTCATTTTCTATTAGAATTCGGTAGGCTTTGTTGATTTCATAAGCTGCCGTAAAGTATTCTGCAAACTTGAGTCGATTTGCTGCCCATTGTAAATGAATTTCTGCTTCAGAATATAATTTCCAAGGAGATTCTGATTTGTCCTCTTCAATTTTTGATAAACGGCTGTCTTTCAGAGATTTTAATTTATCAAATTCATTTTTTTCTTCACTGATCTGAATTTTAAGATAGTCAGCATAGTTTTCAATAAGATAGACTAAAGAATTACTAGTGTTAAGTTTTCGCTCGTTATCTAAAATACGCTGTGCTTTATCAAACTTTAGCTGAATAGTGTTGGTGTATGCTTCTTTACAGTTTGAATTCCAGTCAAAACTAGCGTAAGCCGATTGGAATATTAGAATATGAAATATGGTAATTAAAGTAAATCGCATAAAAAAAAAGGGATTCTATAATTAGAATCCCTACAAATTTAGTTTAAAAAATAAATTATGCCTTTTCTGATTCAAACATTTGAGAATCGATTAAGATTCTTCCACAATGTTCACACACAATCACTTTTTTATGTGCTTTGATATCTAACTGTCTCTGTGGAGGGATTTTACTAAAACAACCACCACAAGCGTCTCTATCAACAGATACTACTGCCAAACCATTTCTGGAATTAGTTCTAATTCTTTTGTAAGCTGATAATAAACGTTCGTCTACTACTTTTTCGGCAGCATCAGATTGCTTCAATAAGCTTTTTTCGTCTTTTTCTGTTTCAGAAACGATAGTATCTAACTCTTTCTTCTTTTCTTCAAAGATGTCTTTTCTTTCGTTGTATTGCTCAGTTGAACTGGCTTTCGTTTCGTTTAAGAACTCAATTTTAGAAAGATTATCTTTTATTTTTTTGTTAGCAAGTTCAATTTCTAAGTTTTGAAATTCGATTTCCTTACTTAAAGAATCGTACTCACGATTATTTTTTATGCTTTCAAGTTGCTTATTGTACTTTTTTACAAGCTCTTCAGCTTCTTTGATAGCTAATTTTCTTTTAGAAATAAAGCTTTCTTTATCGGCTATGTCTGCGTCAATCTTTTCGATTCTTGTCTCCAGACCTTTTAAATCATCTTCTAAATCTTGAACTTCAAGAGGCAACTCACCTCTGACAGTTCTTATCTTGTCAATCTCTGAATCGATGGATTGTAATTTATGTAATGCTTGTAGTTTGTCTTCAACTGAAAATTCTGTTGTTACAGCTTTCTTTTTTGCCATTATTTCAAATAATTGATAGGGTTCGTATTTACACTTGATAAACGGGTGGCAAACTTAGTAAATTTTTTCTTAAGAATATCACTAATAAGCTCTTTGGTGAATTGTTCACTTTCATAATGTCCAATATCGGCTATAATTATTTCATTATCGGCATCAAAAAATTGATGATATTTAAAATCTGAACTGATGAAAATATCTGCGCTAATTCTTTTTGCATCCTCTAGTAAAAATGAGCCAGAACCACCACAAATTGCTATTGTTTGAATGTTTTCTTTGCACACTTCAGTGTGTCTGATGCAATCGGTATTCATTACTTTTTTTATAAACTTCAAAAATGCTTCACTTTTCATAGATTTTGGTAGAGAACCATATATGCCTGAACCAATGTTTTGATTTTTATTTTCTAGAGTGAAAATTTCATATGACACTTCTTCATAAGGATGATTTTCGAACATTGCTGAAAGGATTTTATGTTCCAAATATGAAGGCAGAATCATTTCAATTTTAACTTCGTTCTCTTTGTGCAGAGCATTTTTAGTGCCAATTGATGGATTACTGTCATCATTTCCTTTAAACGTTCCAGTCCCTTCACTTCTGAAACTACATTGGCTATAATTTCCAATATTTCCAGCTCCAGATTCCCACAATTTTTCCTTTAGTCTTTGTTCTGATTCTGTTGGGCAATAGACAGAAAGTTTTTTTATGAAGGATGATTTAGTCCTAAGTATTTTTGTGTTAACTAATCCTAATTTATTAGCTATAGCTCCATTAACCCCGTCCTTAATGTTGTCTAAATTGGTGTGGATAGCATAAATAGCAATATTGTTTTTTATGGCTTTTAGTAAAGTACGTTCGATATAATTCGAGCCAGTTATTTTTTTTAAGCCTTCAAAAACAATAGGGTGATGAGCAATTATAAGTTCGCAATTTTTATTTATGGCTTCTTCAACAACTTTTTCGGTACAATCTAAACTTATCAAAGCTGTATTTACATTCTTACTTTTATCTCCAACAATCAAGCCAGAATTATCGTAATTTTCTTGTATACTGAGCGGTGCAATTGATTCCAGATGATTGATAATCTCATATATTTTCATAAAACCAAAAATAACATATAATTAATTTATATATTTGTTCAAACTGAAAATTTATTTCCTTATATAAATATGCCATTTCTAAGATTGTTCCTTCTTCCTATGACTCTTTTTTATGGAATCTTTGTATACTTCCGAAATTTGTTTTTTGATTTAGGCTTGTTTTCTTCTAGAGAATATTCTGTTCCAATTATTTCAGTTGGTAATTTGTGTACGGGAGGAAGTGGTAAATCACCACATGTTGAATACATAATTAAGTTATTGGAAAACAGAAAAAAAGTTGCCGTATTAAGCAGAGGTTACGGAAGAGATACTACTGGCTTCAAATGGGTGGAAAGTGATTCTTTTGTGAAAGATGTAGGAGATGAGCCATTACAAATGCTTAAAAAATTCCCTGAAGTAAAAGTAGCTGTTTCTGAAAGTAGAAATGTTGGTATTCAAAATATTATTCATGAAGAGTGCGAGTTAATAGTTCTAGATGATGCGTATCAACACCGATGGGTAAAACCAGGGCTAAATATATTACTTACTACTTATGATAACCTATTCATAAATGATCATTTAATTCCATTTGGAAATCTTAGAGAGTCAAGTAAACGTGCAAGTAGGGCGGATATAATTGTAGTTACAAAATCACCTTTTCCACTATTACCTTTAGATGAATACCGTTTGAATGAACAAATAGCACCATTTTTTCATCAAAAATTATGTTACTCATACATTGAGTATTTAACCCCAAAGCGTCTCTTTGGAGAAGGTGAATTAATGATTGACAACAAAAAAATTGTTTTATTCACGGGGATAGCATCATCGAAAAAGATTTTAGATTATGTGAATTCAAAGGCCGAACTGTGTGAACACTTTGAGTATAGAGACCATTATCATTACAAAAAAAGAGACATTTTAAAAATTATTGACTGTTTTAAAAAGATTGAATCAGAAGAAAAGTTAATTTTGACAACAGAAAAAGATGCCGCTAGATTGGGTATTTTTGAAAATTACTTTGAAGGTCTTCCCATTGCTTTTTTACCAATTGAGGTGAAATTTCAAGGAAAGACTAATTTTGATGACTTAATCTTAAAATATGTTGAACAGAATCGACTCGATAACACAGTTTCTAGAAAATAAAATTCCTTTTACTCCAAAAGTTGGTATTATTTTAGGTACAGGACTTGGAGGTCTTGTAAAGAAAATAGACATAGAACAGACCATACCTTATGATGAAATTCCACAATTCCCCCTTTCAACGGTAGAAGGACATAAAGGAAAATTAATTTTAGGAAAACTTTCAGGTACTAATGTTATAGCTATGCAAGGGCGTTTTCATTTTTATGAAGGCTATTCCATTCAAGAAGTAACAATGCCAGTTAGGGTAATGAAAAAACTTGGCATAGAACATCTCATTATTTCTAATGCAAGTGGTGGTGTTAATCCAGATTATGAAGTCGGAGATTTAATGATTCTTAATGATCATATTAACTTAATTCCAAGTCCACTCATTGGTCCAAACCTTGATGAATTTGGTGTTCGTTTTCCTGATATGAGCGATACATATGATAAAACAATGATAAAAACAGCTTTATCAATTGGTGAGGATAACGGAATTAGAGTTTTTGAAGGGGTATATGCTGCAGTAACAGGTCCATGTCTTGAAACGCCTGCCGAATATAAATACCTTAGAATTATTGGCTCTGATACCGTAGGTATGTCTACAGTTCCTGAGGTAATTGTTGCAAGGCATATGCAGATTCCTTGCTTTGCAATATCCGTAATTACAGATCTAGGAATCGAAGGTAAAATTAAAAAAGTAAGCCACGAAGAAATTCAAAAAGTAGCAGAGGTAGCTGAGCCAAAATTGACTTTAATTATTGAAGAATTAATCAAAACAATCTCCTAAAATGAAATTACTTTTAAGAATATTTTTTGTGTTAATACCTTGTTTTTCTTTTTCACAGCTTTCTGAAAATGTTGAACTCCTATTTCATTGGGACGTGGATTCTTTAGTAGGCTCTGAAATTTTTGATAATACTTACAATGAAGTATGGGGTGTAGTAGTAGACAGTAGAGAGTATGCTATAATAGGTTCTACAGCTGGGACGCACATTTTTGATGTAACATCCACTGAAACTATTTCAGAAGTTGCTTTTGTAGCTGGTAAAGTTCAAGGACCTGAAATTATACACAGAGATTATCACGATTTTCATAACTTTCTTTATGCTGTTTCGGACGAAGGGGCAAGTTCTCTGCAGATTATCGATTTAAGCACTTTGCCAGATTCAGTTACATTAGTTTATGACTCTTCAGATTTATTTGAAAGGTCTCATAATATTTTCATTGATACTGCTACTGCAAAACTTTATACTACTAATGGAGATATTTATACCCTTGATGACCCTTTAGACCCTAAATTTTTGTACAATACCTCACTTTTAAGTTGTCATGATATCTATGTGCTAAACGATACGGCATACATTAATGGAGGAAATAGCGGATTTATAATAGTCGATTTTTCACAAACTACAATTGATAATCAAGAACATGAAGTGCTAGCAAGTTTACCAACATATCCTGATCAAGGTTATAACCATTCTGGATGGTTAACCCCTGATGGTAAGTATTACGCTATGGCAGATGAAACATGGGGAATGAGAATGAAAATATTAGATATTACTGATTTCTCGAACATTGAAGTCATAGCATTATTTGGTTCTGAAGTTGATGAAAACTCCATTCCACATAATCAGATAATCAATGGTAATTATCTGTATACAGCTTACTATCATGACGGCTTGTATGTGCATGATATTTCAAATCCTTCTAATCCAATATTGATTGGGTATTACGATACATTCTTGCCTGACCATCACGATAGCTATATGGGTGCCTGGGGAGTATATCCATTTTTGCCTTCAGGAAAAATTTTAATTTCTGATATGCAAACGGGCTTATATATTTTTGATATAAATTACGATAACCCACTTAATACTTTTGAATTTAATGATTCAGTGTTCTCCGTTTTTCCAAACCCATGTACTGATATGCTTAGAATTCAGTCTAATAATACTATGGATGCAAATCTTGAAGTAATAGATTACACTGGTAAAATTCTTATTTCAGAACGTTTTTCGTCAAATGAATTCATATTGAACACTAGTGAATTACCAAATGGAATTTACCTTTTAAAGATTTCTAACAAAAATAAATACTCCACTTATAAAATACAAGTCCAATAATCTTCTAAAAATTCTCTTTGAATAAAGAAAAAAGATTGTAGATTTGCAGACCATTTCAAAAACAGTTAACAATGAAAAGAACATTTCAGCCTTCTAACAGAAAAAGAAGAAACAAGCACGGTTTTCGTGATAGAATGGAATCTGCTAATGGCCGTAAAGTTTTAGCTAGTAGAAGATTAAAAGGAAGAAAAAAATTAACAGTTTCGGATGAAACTAGACATAAACGCTAGTCGTTTATAAAGATACGTTTAAAGGTGTTGCATTTGCAACACCTTTTTTTTAAACCTACTGTTAAAAAATCATAGAGTTTTGTTAATAGTTTAGAAATCAAAAATTGTAGCATTATTTTTAAATCGGTTACATTCGCACAAACACTGTAAATTATGCCCAAAGACAATTCAATTAAATCCATTTTAATTATCGGAAGTGGTCCAATCGTTATTGGTCAAGCTTGTGAATTTGATTATTCTGGCTCTCAGGCAGCCAGATCTTTAAAAGAGGAGGGAATAGAAGTATCTCTTATAAACTCCAATCCAGCAACAATTATGACAGACCCAGTAGTTGCTGACAATGTGTATTTAAAACCACTTACAGTTGAATCTATTGAAGAAATTCTCGCTGAGCGAGATATTGACGCTGTTCTTCCCACAATGGGTGGTCAGACGGCACTGAATTTATGTATTGAGGCTGATGAGAAAGGGATTTGGGAAAAACACGGAGTTAGAATTATTGGTGTAGACATTGATGCCATTAATATTACCGAAGACAGAGAAGAGTTTAAGCAATTGATGGAAACAATAGGGATTTCATGTGCACCTTCTCAAACGGCTACCTCTTACCTAGAAGGAAAAGAAATTGCTCAAAAATTTGGTTTCCCACTATGTATTAGGCCATCATTTACCTTAGGTGGTAGTGGAGCGTCATTTGTTCATGAGGCAAAAGACTTCGATAATCTTCTAAAAAGAGGAATGGCTGCATCGCCAATTCATGAAGTAATGATTGATAAAGCTCTTTTGGGCTGGAAAGAATATGAGCTTGAATTATTGAGAGATAAAAATGATAATGTAATTATTATCTGTTCAATAGAAAATATGGATCCAATGGGAATCCATACTGGAGATTCGATTACTGTTGCTCCAGCAATGACTTTATCTGATACCACTTATCAAAAGATGAGAGATATGGCCATCAAGATGATGCGTGCTATTGGAGATTTTGCTGGTGGTTGTAACGTTCAGTTTGCTGTATCACCCGATGAAAAGGAAGATATTATTTCAATTGAAATTAACCCAAGAGTATCCCGTTCATCAGCATTAGCTTCAAAAGCTACAGGTTATCCTATTGCAAAAATTGCTTCTAAACTAGCAATTGGTTATACTCTCGACGAATTAGATAATCAAATTACTAAGTCTACATCAGCTTATTTTGAGCCAACCTTGGATTATGTTATAGTTAAAATTCCAAGATGGAATTTCGAAAAATTTGACGGTGCTAATACTGAGCTAGGTTTACAAATGAAATCTGTTGGAGAGGTAATGGCTATTGGTCGTTCATTTCAAGAAGCACTACAAAAAGCATGTCAATCATTAGAAATTAAACGAAATGGTTTAGGCGCTGACGGTAAAAGCTGGACTAATCAGGACGATATCCTTCATGCTATGAAGCATGCAAGTAGCGATAGGGTTTTTAGAATATATGACGCCATTCGTCTAGGTATTCCTTTAAAAACTGTTCATGAAATTACCAAAATGGATTATTGGTTCTTAAGACAATTAGAAGAACTTGTAATGCTTGAGTTGGAAATTGAGAAATACCACATTGACAACATTTCTGAAGAGTTGCTGCTTCAAGCTAAAATGAAAGGTTATGCTGACAGACAAATTGCACATTTGCTAAGATGTCTTGAAAGTGAGGTTTACAAAAAGCGTACAGATTTTGGAATTAATAGAGTCTATAAACTGGTTGATACCTGTGCTGCAGAGTTTGAGGCTAAAACCCCTTATTATTACTCTACTTTTGAATCCCAAAAGCAGTTAGCAGGCGGTAAGCCATTTTCCGAAAATGAAAGTGTTTCATCAGACAGAAAAAAGATAATTGTTCTGGGCTCTGGTCCAAATAGGATAGGGCAGGGGATAGAGTTTGATTATTGTTGTGTTCATGGTGTTTTAGCAGCCAAAGAATGCGATTATGAAACCATAATGATTAACTGTAATCCAGAGACTGTTTCAACAGATTTTGACACTTCAGATAAGCTCTATTTTGAGCCTGTTTTTTGGGAACACATTTATGATATCATCAAACATGAAAAACCCGAGGGTGTCATTGTTCAGCTAGGTGGTCAGACAGCTTTAAAACTAGCTGAAAAACTAGAAAGATATGGAATCAAAATAATGGGAACTAGCTATGAGGCTCTCGATTTAGCTGAGGACAGAGGTCGATTCTCTAACTTATTGAGAGATAATGATGTTCCATTCCCAGATTTTGGAGTTATAGAAACTGCTGAAGAAGCTTTAGAATTAGCTAAAGATTTAAACTTTCCAATCTTAGTTAGACCATCATACGTTCTAGGCGGTCAAGGAATGAAGATTGTCATTAATGAGTCTGAATTAGAGCACCATGTCGTAAACTTACTCAAAGATATTCCAGGTAATAGAGTACTCTTAGACCATTATTTAGATAATGCCATAGAAGCAGAGGCAGATGCCATCTGTGATGGAGAAAACGTTTATATCATCGGTATAATGGAGCATATTGAGCCTTGTGGTATACATTCAGGCGACTCCAATGCTGTATTACCTACATTTGATTTAAGTGATAATGTACGTCAGCAAATGATTGATATCACTAACAAAATTGCAGTTGCTCTGAAAACAGTTGGACTGATTAACATTCAATTTGCTATTAAAGATGAAGTTGTTTACGTTATCGAAGCCAACCCTAGAGCATCAAGAACGGTTCCATTTATAGCTAAAGCCTACAAAGAGCCATATGTTAATTACGCAACAAAAGTCATGCTAGGTAACAAAAAGGTTAATGATTTTGATTTTAATCCTTTCAAGCAAGGGTATGCAATTAAAGTGCCAGTCTTTTCGTTCAATAAGTTCCCTAATGTGAATAAAGAGTTGGGGCCTGAAATGAAGTCTACCGGAGAAGCGATACATTTCATTGATGATTTGAAAGACCCATTTTTCAAGAAAGTATATTCTGAAAGAAGTCTTTATTTAAGCCGATAAAAAATGTTAAAAACCATTTTTTTAATTCTAATTATCTTTTATTCAGTTAGATTTCTGACTCGAATTTTAGCACCACTTTTTTTGAAAAGCATGATTAATAGGGCTCAACGAAATATGAACCCTAATCAGCCACCTCGACAGGAAGGTGAGGTGTCAATCAAGAAAGATAAAAAGTCAAAAAGTAAAAAATCTTCTTCATCAGTTGGTGAATACGTAGATTTTGAAGAAATTGACGACAATCAGTAAATCCTTATTATTATGAAAGCATTGAATTGGAAAAAGTTGTTGCCACACTTTACAGCTATTGCAGTTTTTGTCTTAATATCCTTAGTCTATTTTTCTCCAGTACTAGAGGGTAAAAAACTTGAACAACAAGATATCCGACAATTTAAAGGGATGTCTGAAGAAATTGTACAGCACAGAGCTGAATATGATGAGGAACCATTATGGACAAATTCAATGTTTTCTGGAATGCCTGCTTATCAAATTTCTGTACTACACAAAAGTAATTTAATAAGTTATTTTTCAAATGTTTTCAAGTTATATCTTCCAGCACCAGCTGGAATAGTCTTTTTATATCTATTGGGTTTTTATTTTCTTCTAGTCACATTATCAATTGATTATCGTTTGGCAATTTTAGGAGCAATAGCATTTGCTTTTTCTTCCTATTTCTTTATCATTATTGAAGCAGGTCACAACACAAAGGCTCATGCAATTGGCTATTTGGCACCCATTGTTGCGTCAGTTCTAATGGTATTTAGAGGAAGATTACTATTGGGTTCTGCATTAACAGCCTTTTTTACGGCTTTGATGGTTAATGCAAACCATTTTCAGATTACATACTACCTTATTATGCTTTTATTTGTAATTGGTATAGTAAAACTCGTAGAAGCTTTCAAGGAGAAAACAATGCCTGTATTTATTAAGCAAGTTGCTTTTTTACTATTAGCTGGTGGTATTGGTGCTTTGACGAGCTCTTCTAAGTTGATGACTACAATGGAATATGGAGCAGAAAGTATACGTGGTAAATCTGAATTGACTGCTAATCAAAACAATAAAACCTCAGGTTTGGATAAAGACTACGCTATGGCATGGAGTTATGGTAAAGCGGAATCGTTTACGCTTTTAATTCCTAATTTTCATGGTGGGGCTTCTGGAGGTGAATTAGGCACTGACTCTGAAACATATAAGTTGTTTAAGAATAGTGCTCAATCAAGTCAGGCTAAAAATATTATTAAGCAATTACCCTTGTATTGGGGAACTCAACCCTTTACTTCTGGACCTGTTTACGCTGGGGCGATAATTTGTTTCCTTTTTGTTTTGGGTCTGTTTCTATTTAATGGCTATTTAAGGTGGTGGATTGTAATTTCATTTTTACTGATGCTTACCTTAGGTTGGGGAAAGAACTTTATGCCCCTAACCGACTTTTTTCTAGATTATATACCAGCTTACAATAAATTTAGAACGGTTTCAACTACATTAGTGATTGTTGAGTTTTTAATGCCTTTCCTTGGAATCCTTGCATTGAATAAAATTCTTGAAGAGGGAAAAACAAAGAAGGTTTTAAAAGGACTTAAATATTCTTTAGCTATCACTGGAGGCTTATGTTTATTATTTGCTCTTGCTCCAACTATGTTTTTTGACTTCACAGGTCCAAATGATCAACAATATGGAGATGCTTTAAGTAATGCATTGCAATTGGATAGAGCATCAATATTTCAATCTGATGCTTTTCGTTCTTTGATATTAATACTTTTAGCTGGAACGTCTATATGGCTTTATTTGTCAAATACCCTCAAAAAATTACCAACAATTTTGATAATTGGTATTTTGATTTTAGGTGATATGTGGGTAGTGAATAAACGCTACTTGAACAATGATAATTTTAAAGCCAAAAGAAAGGTCGTTCAGCCTTATACACCAACAACCGCTGATAATCAAATTTTGAGAGACACTGATCCGAATTTTAGAGTGTATAATACGACTGTTAGCCCTTTTAACGACGCTTCTACTTCATACTTTCATAAATCTATTGGTGGTTATCATGGTGCAAAATTAAGACGTTATCAAGAGCTAATTGATAATCATATTTCAAAAGGTAATATGCAGGTGCTTAATATGTTGAACACCAAGTATTTTATCGTTAAAGGTCAAAACGGACCCGTAGCTCAATTAAATTCTGGAGCGCTTGGAAATGTATGGTTTGTAAACGACATCATTAAGGTTGAAAATGCTGATAAAGAAATTGAAACATTAGGTCAGATTAATACCGCTAATCAAGTAATAGTTGACGATAGATTTGATACACCTCAAAACATTAGTATAGACAGTACTGCAAGTATTAATCTAACTAGCTATAAAGCAAACCACCTAAGCTACGAATCTTCTTCAACAAAAGAGCAATTTGCTGTTTTCTCTGAAATCTTTTACGATAAAGGGTGGAATGCTTATATTGATGGTAAAATAGTTTCTCATGTAAGAGCAAATTATGTTTTAAGAGCAATGACAATTCCAGCAGGAAAGCACACTATTGATTTCAAATTTGAGCCTAAGACTCATTATTTGGGTGAGAATATTTCATTAGCATCTTCTCTAATTTTGTTATTATTTTTAATTGGAGTATTCTACAGAGAACTTAAAGTTTAATGAAAAAAGTTCTCATCATAACTTACTATTGGCCACCAGCATCAGGTTCTGGTGTTCAGCGTTTTCTTAAGTTTAGTAAGTATTTGAGAGATTTTGGTTGGGAGCCTGTTATTTTAACAGTAGAAAATGGAACATATTCCGCATATGATGAATCATTATTAAATGATATACCTAATGGGGTCAAAGTCTTTAAAACTAAAACATTTGAACCTTTTAGGTTTTATTCAATGTTTTCTAGCAAAAAAGGTGATATACCAACATCTTCAATAGGGCATCAAAAAGAAGATACATTTCTACAAAAATTATTGATATATATACGAGCTAATTTCTTTATTCCAGATGCCAGAAAAGGGTGGTATAGATTTGCTTGTAAAAAAGCAGAAGAAATAATTAAAAAGGAATCTATTGATACTATTATAACTACAGGGCCACCACATAGTACTCATTTAATAGGTCAGTACCTAAAAGAAAAAACACATTTACCATGGCTAGCGGATATGCGTGATCCATGGACTACTGTTTTTTATAATACGTTTTTTCCTAGAACAAAATCTACACAAAAAAAGGATAAGTACCTTGAAGATTTAGTTCTAAAATCTGCCGATTTAATCACTGTAGTAAGTAAGGGAATGAATGATGAGTTTAAAGATAGAGCCAATAATATTTGTACTATTTACAATGGCTTTGATGAAGATGATTTTAAAACCAAAGAGTCAAGTCGTTCTTCCAAATTTACCATTACATATACCGGTAATTTTTTTCCAAGTCAAAACACTGAAACACTATGGAAATGCTTAAAAGATTTAAGTGCTGAAGACTCAAGTTTTAAAGAACACCTTATCCTAAATTTTGTTGGAAATATTGATAAACAAATTATAAGTAGTCTTAATGAATACGGTTTATCCAATTCACTTAAAATTGAAGCTTTTCTTCCACACAATAATGCTATTGATAGAATATTAAACTCCTCTTTACTTTTACTCATAATTCCTAATTCGGTAAGAAATCACCTTATAATTACAGGTAAACTATTTGAATATTTGGCAACATCTAAGCCTATCTTATCTATTGGTCCAATTGGTAATGCATCTGATGTTATTTCAGAATCTGGAAACAATAAAATGATTGATTATGGCGATTATGATGAAATGAAACGCCAAATCCTTTGTGCATATACACATTGGAAAGATAATACCTCTAGTGTTTCAGTAAATGATAAAATAAACGCCTTTAGTAGAAAGACACTCACTGGATTATTAGTAGAACAATTAAATAGTATTTCTGATTAACCACTTATCCTTAATTTTGTTCTATTCGACTAAATTAAATCTTTTACATTTGCTTTAATGGGAATTATAAGAACTCAAAGTATTAAAAATTCAATAAATCTCTACATTGGGATAATCATTGGAGCTATAAATACTATTCTTGTCTTTCCTTTTGTGTTTGTTGAAAATCCTCAATATTGGGGTTTACTTCAATTATTAGTTTCCTATTCTATTATTATATCATCTTTTTCTCATATAGGAACCCCACATATTTTAATTCGTTACTTTCCTATTTTTAAAGATAAAGCAAAGCTTATTTCTTTTTCTTTTACTCTTACACTTATAGGTTTTTTATTGTTTTTAATAGTCTTTTTTAGTTTTAAACCTTTATATATTGACTATATAAGTGATAATCCATTATTATTGGAATATTTTTTTCTAGTAGTTGTTCTTGTTTTTAGCACAATATTTTTTGATTTACTTAATAGTATTTCAAGATCTCATTTGGATTCATCTACTCCAATTTTTCTAAATGATGTTTTGATTCGACTAATTACCTTTCTACTACTATTGGTTTATCATTTTAAACTAATTGACTTCAAACTTTTTATTTATCTATATGTTGCTTCTTACTGTTTAAAGCTTATTATATTATTTTTTATACAAATTGTTGAAAAGCGTATTCCTGTTCTAATAAGCTGGAATTGGCATGAGGTAAGAGAATTATTAAGATATGGTCTATATGTAATTTTAGGATCTGGAGCGGCAATCTTAGTTTCAAGAGTCGATATAATAATGATAGAGTATTATCTAAACTTAGAATATGTTGCTTTTTATGGACTAGCTTTTTTTATAGGCAGTGTGATAAAAGTTCCTGCCAGGTCAGTTACATCCATATCTTCACCTTTGATTGCATCAGCATTCAAAGAAAATAGATTGGATAAGGTTTTAGAAATCTATAAGAAAACATCAATCAATCTATTGATAATTAGCAGTCTTATGTTTTTACTTATATGGTTAAATATTGATGACATTTTACATATTCTTCCTGAGAAATTTCAATCTGGTAAATATGTAGTATTATTTATAGGGCTTTCTCAGGTTGTAAATCTCGCTTGCGGTTTAAATGGATTAATAATTATAAATTCTAAATATTTTAAGGCAGATCTTCTATTTAATGTTGTTTTGTTAACTTTTGTTGTAATTACCAATATCTTACTTATACCAAAGATGGGAATTGATGGAGCAGCCTTAGCTAGTTTACTTTCAATAATTATTCATAATATTATAAAGCTTATCTATATTTATGTTAAAATAAAAATTCAGCCCTTTGATTTTCAGTCAATTAAGCTCTTTTTAATTTCAGTTTTAGTTTATTTTATAATCCAGCTTACGCCTATGATTGACAATAGTATTTTATCAGTAATTCTTAAAACTATACTAGTATTATCAATATTTATTCCGCTTGTCATTAGCATGAAAATTTCTAATGATATTAATGATTTTTATAAGAATCTAATATTGAAAATTTATAAACTATTTCGTTAATATATTTTTTTAAAGTGTTTTTATTTAATGTGATGATTACTCAACATTCACTTAGGCATATATTATTTTAAAATTTTTGAATTTATTTTAAAAAGTTATTTAAAAATTTCAATCAAAATTTCTTCTTGTTTTTGATTATTGTAATTATGATATAGCATTTTTTTTCCGTTTGACCCCATTTTATACCTTAATGATTTATCATTTTCAAGCTTTTCTATACTTGTTAAAAATTCATTTTCATTAGAGAAAATTAGACCACAATTATAACTCTGAATTAGTTGTTGTTGTGGTAGACAATTAGATGCTATTATAGCCTTACCTCCAAAAAGATATTGAAAAATTTTATTGGCTATTCCTGATTCATGTTGAGCATTTTTAATTAATGGACATACGCAAATATCAATTATATTTAGATATGATGGGAGTTCAGATAATTCAATCCAAGGAATATAATCAATGAATTCTTTTATAGATGGGTTTGATGTCAATTCTTCGAATTTCTTTTTATCTGATTTATCTACAGGGCCAATAAACAGAAGATTAACCATTAAACCTTTCTCTATAGCTTTTTTAAAAACTGATAATAAAGTAAAAACTCCTCTTCTTTGACCAATAACACCAAAATAAAAGAGTGTAGTTCTTTTTTTAGATGGTAGTTTTTTAATTGTAAAGGACTCAAATTTTTTTAAATCAATAGAATTATCGAATGAGTAAATAGTTTTCGGATTTATGCTTGGATATCTACTTACAAGTGATTGTTTAAAAAAGTCTGATAAAACTATAATTTTATCTGCATATGATAAATATTCTTTTTCTTTTTTATACCAATTAGTAGTTTTTGCTAAAAAAGCTCTAATACTACCTTTTGTCCAATTATAGGAGTTAATAGCTACTGGATAATTTTCATGTAAATCAAGGATCAGATCAATTTTTTTATTTGAAGATTGAATTGCTTTTCGAGCACATTTTGACATATACAAATCATGAGCATGAATAGTATCTATCGAATTTTTCAGTATAAATTTATGAATTTTCTTAGTCCAAATATATTCGTAAATAGGTAGTCTTTGAAAAAGAAAAAATAAAATATTTCTAATTTTTTTACTCAGTTTAAAGACTGTTACTTTAATATGCTTAGACGAACTATAGTCGTAGTCAGTAAAATTATAGCATAGTATAAATACATTAAAACCATTATTGATCAATATATCTGCTTCTTTTTTTACTCTGATATCTGAATAAAAATCTTTATCTAAAATAATGCCGACATTTTTATTTGTCATATTTTAATAACTCTTTTTAAGTTCCCATTTCCATGCGCTTTTCATGGCGTTTTCTAGT